>CAWVSR010000089.1:0-5448 GCA_963932865.1 uncultured Kordia sp.
GAAATAATTCAAGATCATTTCGGTATAATTCTTTAAAAAATAAAATTTAGCTATATTATTAATCTACATTGTCATGTAAAAATGAATTGTTAGAACGCAATTGAATATCATCATTGCTATCTTTCCCTATTGAAGTACGTGATATTTCACTATCGGTATTTGAACTTTCATTTAAGTCTATTCCCATACGTTTATAAGCGGGTTGCTTTTCTATTTCACTAATATTATTAGCGTTATTTCGAAATTTATAATTAAATTCTTTTAGTTTTTTCCTTCTAGTATCTGCTCTTGATCGTAATGTTTCTTCTATTGAAGAATTAAAAGGATCTACCTCTGAAACATCCTCTATTTCAGGCATATGCTCTATACTATTTTTAGTTTCAGGTTCAGAAACTACTTGATATGAAAACACTTCTGGCTCTAATGCTGTTTCCAAACTTTCAGAAATTTCATCAGTATTATTATCTTCTAAATTATAACGTGTGATAACATTATTACTTTCGTCTTTAAGAGTAGGAACTACCGTCTCATTAATGTCATTTTCTTCGCTGACTTGTTCTGTAAGTTGAAATGTAATTTTCTCTTCTTTTTCAAGAATTGGCTCAAAAAGATCTTCTGAGGTAGCTATTGGCGTATCAAAAGAGAAAGTTTGTTCTTTTTCAATTGCATTAGTCGTTTCATCCACAATATTTTCTTGTGCATTAACATCTGTAATTACAAATTCTTGTGGAGTAGGTAATATTGGAGCAACCACTTCATCACCTACTACATTAAGGTTTTTTATTGAATCTGTTGTTGGTATAATATCATTCCCTTCAACAGGTATTGTTTTATTTACTTTTTGAGTTTCTTGAATTTCTTGATTGTCAAATAAAGTATGTCTTATGACAGGCTCTTCTTTTTTTACAGGAGTAGTAGTTGTCTTAGGTAATTCAATTTCTGATATTATATTTTTAGCGGACAATACTTGAGTAGCTTTTTGACTTTCTTCTAAAGCATGTATAATCTTTTTAGCTTCGGTATTAATAATATCATCTTGTTGATCTGCTTCAAAACCAGTAGCTATTATAGTAACTGCTACATCACCTCCTAATGACTCATCTTCACCAACCCCCATAATAATGTTTGCACCATTACCAGCTTCAGATTGAATATGTTCATTAATTTCACCTATTTCATCAATAGTAATTTCTTCCGTACCAGAAATGATTAACAACAATACATTTTTAGCACCTGTAATTTTGTTGTCATTAAGTAACGGAGAATCTAACGCTTTATATATTGCTTCGTTTGCTCTATTTGCCCCTGAAGCTGTTGCTGAACCCATAATAGCGCTTCCACTATTAGAAAGTACTGTTTTTGCATCCCTAAGGTCAATATTTTGCATGTAGTGATGCGTTATTACCTCTGCAATACCTTTAGCTGCAGTTGCTAAAACCTCATCTGCTTTTGCAAAGCCCGCTTTAAAACCTAAATTACCATAAACTTCACGCAACTTGTTGTTGTTAATTACAATAAGCGAGTCAACCTCTTTTCGTAATTTCTCTACACCAATTTGAGCTTGTTCATTTCTCATTTTTCCTTCAAATTGAAAAGGAACCGTTACAATACCCACAGTAAGCACATCTAACTCCTTAGCCATGCGAGCAATAATTGGTGCTGCACCAGTACCGGTACCACCACCCATACCTGCAGTAATAAATATCATTTTTGTATTTACCCCCAACATTGTTCTGATTTCTTCAAAACTTTCAATAGCAGACTGCTCCCCTACATCAGGGTTTGCTCCCGCCCCTAAACCTTCTGTTAAAGACATCCCTAACTGAATTTTGTTAGGAACTGGACTATTTTCTAAAGCTTGTGAATCTGTATTACAGATCACAAAATCTACTCCATTAATTCCAGATTCAAACATGTGATTTATGGCATTACTACCACCACCACCAACCCCGATGACTTTGATTACATTTGACTGGTTTTTTGGTAAATCAAAAGAAATACCTCCGAATTCTGCGTTGCTACTCATAATTCTTTTTTATAATTTTCCTCGTAAATATTTTTTGCAAAAATAACCTTATGTTATTCTGCGGTATCTAAAAAATCTCTAAATCTGTCCGACCATTTTTGAAGATAATTTTTCTTTTCTTCCTTTGGCTTTTCAGTTATTGGCTCCTCTACTATTTCCTGCTCAGGAACAGTTTCGGTTTCAATTGGCTCATTGTTTTGGGGTATGTCTTCAATGTTATTTTCTTTTAATATTTGTTTTTTAGACTGAATTTCAACAGCATTCATAACTAATCCTACAGCAGTTGCGTATAACGGACTTGTTGTGTTTTCATCAGAATCTCCTGCTAAATGCTCGTTAGGATACCCAATTCTTGTATCCATTCCGGTAATATATTCTGTTAGTTGTTTTATATGGTTTAATTGTGAACCACCACCAGTAATTACTATACCTGCAATAAGCTTCTTTTTTTGTTCTTCGTGACCGTAGTTTTTTATTTCATTGAAAATCTGAGCTATAATTTCAACCACTCTTGCATGGATGATTTTAGACAAATTCTTTAATGAAATTTCTTTAGGCTCCCTTCCTCTAAGTCCGGGTATTGAAACGATTTCATTTTCTTTATTTTCTCCAGGCCAAGCAGAACCAAATTTTACTTTTAATAATTCAGCTTGTTTTTCAATAATTGAGCATCCCTCTTTAATATCTTCAGTAATTACATTTCCTCCAAAAGGTATTACAGCTGTATGGCGTATAATACCATCTTTAAAGATTGCCAAATCAGTAGTACCACCACCAATATCAATTAACGCAACACCTGCTTCTTTTTCTTCCAAACTCAAAACTGCATTTGCAGATGATAATGGCTCTAATGTAATTCCTGCCAACCCTAAACCTGAATTCTTAACACATCTACCAATATTTCTTATAGACGCTATTTGCCCAACAACAACATGAAAATTTGCTTCTAGCCTTCCACCATACATCCCTATTGGCTCTTTAATCTCTGCTTGTCCATCGATTTTGTATTCTTGAGGTAATACATGTAAAATCTCTTCTCCGGGAAGCATGATTAATTTTTTTACTTGATTGATTAGAGCGTCAATATCACTCTCATCAATAACCTCTTCAGAATTTGTTCGTGTTATGTAGTCACTATGTTGAATACTTCTTATGTGCTGACCTGCAATACCAACAACAACATCTTCTATTTTTAATCCTGATGACATTTCAGCCTCTTGTACAGCGTCTTGAATAGACTGAATTGTTTGAGTAATATTATTTACAACCCCCCTATGCACTCCTAAACTCTTGGTCTTACCAATACCTAAAATCTCTAATTTACCATAGTCATTTTCACGACCAATCATAGTCACAATCTTTGTTGTACCTATATCTAAACCAACCGCAATTTTACTGTTTTCCATAGTTTATTTTTTGGTGCAAATTACTTGTGACGCAATTTGTAAATTAACATGCTTATATTTATTTATCGTTTTATCCTTAGTTGCTTTTTTGTAAAAAGCTTTAAAGTTATTTAATTTTAATGTTTTATTTTCTGTTGTTCCAAAATCAATAAAAAAGTCAAATCTTCTTAACAACAACTTATATTCCTTATTTTTTAAAACAATAATGCCAACTATTTCCTTTTTGAAAAAAGCATCTGAATGAATACTTTTTAATAGTTCGAAAATATCTAACAAATTATTTTCTATATCTTCTCCACTTACCAAAGGTACTCGTACAGCAAAATTTGGCGAAGTAGGCATCATTTTTCCTTCTTCGTCAATGTAAAAAGACTTATTTGTTTGCACTCTTGCAAGTGGTGTTTTCTGTAAAACATTTACTCCAACTTCCCCATTTACAGAAACATACACCTCCGAATCTCTTATATACGGATTGCTGTCTAGTACAGATTCTATATTATTCAAAGCTAAAGCATCTTTTCTTATATTTTTAACACTTCCTTTGTTTTGTATTAACAACTTATTAACTATTTCTTCTGTAATTAGCGGTTGTTCTGTATTTACAAACATTACCTCGTTTGAGACCAAAAATCTAGCATCGTTACGAGCTGATGTTGAGACAAATAAAAACAAAACAAACCCTAACAACAACATCAATTTGATATGAAGTATTAGTTTTTTTGAAAATCGCTTATTTTGTAATATAAAACTCATTTACAACTGTTTAAAATACTTTCTTTAATTTTTGAAACTTCATTACCAATATCGCCAGCACCAATTGTTAATATAATTTTTGCGTCAGATTTTGTTATTTCCGAAATCAGCTCATTTTTATTGATTATTTTCTTTTTTTTAAGTGTCATTTTACTCAATAACCACCCCGAAGTTATACCTGGAATTGGCAACTCTCTTGCTGGGTAAATATCTAACAAACATAACTCATCAAATTGACTTAAACTTACTGCAAAATCGTCGGCAAAATCTTTCGTTCTACTAAATAAATGAGGTTGAAATATAACCATCACTTTATCCTCTGGATACATTTCTTTAATCGCTTGATAAACTGCATTTATTTCTGTTGGATGATGTGCGTAATCGTCTATGTATACTATATTATCACTTTTAATATGACATGTAAACCTTCGCTCAACTCCTTTAAAACTTGCTAGCGCCTCTACTAACTTAGCTGTCTCAAAACCATAATCATAAGCCATTGCAAATGCCACTAGTGCGTTGTTTAAGTTATGTTTTCCAGGTAAATTAAACTGTACGTTTTTTATTAATGATGTAGGAGTTTTAATACTAAAATGATAAACACCATTAATAATTTCAACATCTTGAATACTATAATCTGCATTTTCATTTACACCATATGTAATCCCTTCTAATGGCAAACCATTTTTAATAAATAGCTTTTTCTTGTTGGTAAGCTTATTTGAAAACTCTACAAAACTCTTCTCCAACTCATCTGCTTCACCATAAATATCTAAATGATCTGCATCCATTGAAGTAATACAAGCCATATTAGGAAATAAATGTAAAAATGACCTATCAAACTCATCTGCCTCTATAACAGAAATCTTAGAACCATTTAGTATTAAATTAGAATGATAATTCTCTGTTATACCTCCTAAAAAAGCAGTCATCTCAGCATTACATATTTTTAATAGATGCCCTAATATGCTTGAGGTTGTTGTTTTACCATGAGTTCCAGCTACTGCAAAACAGAATGTGTTTTTTGTTATCAACCCTAATACCTCTGCTCTTTTTTGAATAAAGAAATTATTCGTTTTAAAATATTGTAACTCCTCATGCGACACTTTAACAGCAGGAGTATAAATTACTAATGTATTTGATTTATTTTTAAAATCATCAGGTACTAAAACTACTGAATCTTTAAAGTGAATAGATATTCCTAACTTTTCGAGATTAGTTGTTATTTTGGTTGGCGTTTTATCATATCCGGCAACCTGCTTT
>CAWVSR010000090.1:0-5436 GCA_963932865.1 uncultured Kordia sp.
AACAACAGCGACATTATCTGAAGACGGTAAAAACTACAAAATTAACGGTCAGAAAATGTGGATTTCAAATGCAGGATTCTGTAATTTGATGATTGTTTTTGCACGTATTGAAGATGACAAAAACATTACAGGTTTTATTGTTGAGGTAGATAAAAACAACCTTAATGGTATTTCAATGGGAGAAGAAGAGCATAAATTAGGAATTAGAGCCTCTTCTACCCGTCAGGTATTTTTTAACGACACAATAGTGCCTGTTGAAAATATGTTGTCTGAAAGAGGAAATGGTTTTAAAATAGCTATGAATGCTTTAAATGTTGGACGTATAAAATTAGCTGCAGCATGTTTAGACTCACAAAGAAGAGTTACAACACAAGCAATAAACTATGCAAACGAAAGAAAACAATTTAAAACACCTATTGCAGAGTTTGGAGCAATCAAATCTAAATTAGCTGAAATGGCAACCAATACATATGTTGGTGAATCTGCAAGTTATAGAGCTTCAAAAGATATTGAAGATAGAATTTCTATAAGAGAAGCTGGTGGCGATTCACATCAAGATGCAGAATTAAAAGGTGTAGAAGAGTTTGCAATTGAATGTTCTATTCTAAAGGTAGCTGTTTCAGAAGATGTACAAAATTGTGCAGATGAAGGAATTCAAATTTATGGTGGTATGGGATTCTCAGAAGAGACTCCTATGGAAGCAGCCTGGAGAGATGCTAGAATTGCTCGTATTTATGAAGGTACAAACGAGATCAATCGAATGCTATCTGTTGGAATGTTAATTAAAAAAGCAATGAAAGGTCATGTTGATTTATTAACACCAGCAATGGCTGTCGCAGATGAATTAACTGGAATTCCTTCTTTTGAAACTCCTGATTATTCTGAATTATTTTCAGAAGAAAAGACAATTATTTCAAAACTTAAAAAAGTATTCTTAATGGTTGCTGGTTCTGCAATTCAAAAATATGGGCCAGATCTTGAAAGTCATCAACAATTACTAACTGCAGCTTCAAATATTTTAATAGAAATATACATGGCTGAATCTGCTATTTTAAGAACAGAGAAAAATGCAAAAAGAAATGGACCTGAATCTCAAAAAAATCAAATAGCAATGTCTCAGCTTTATCTTTACAATGCTGTAGATATCATTACTAAAAATGCAAAAGAAGGAATTATTTCTTTTGCCGAAGGAGATGAACAAAAGATGATGCTTATGGGATTAAAGCGCTTTACTAAATATTCAAAAATGCCTAATGTAGTAGCTTTAAGAACAGAAATAGCTGAAACATTAAACAAGGAAAACAAATACTGCTTCTAAATACTTAAAAATAATCACCTAAACACTTGTTTGTTAGGTGATTATTTTCTATTTTTATGTTATGAGTGGGAGTTTATTAATTTTAAATAAACATTTAAAGTAAATATACCCCCATAAACTTCATAGCTAATTAAAAAGGCTTTTGAGCTATTTAGAGCATCATTTTATTAAATCATGTTTTAAAATAAGTTAATTAGATTATGAAAGTTGAAAATCCGTATCAAACTTAATTATTGATACGGATTTTTTTATGGAACCTCTCCTAAGTAAACCCAATGATTATTTTCTATGACAAACTCAGAATTTTCGTGTATTACACATTCTTTATTATCTTCTTTGAAATATGCTCTAAACTCAACTGTTTCAATATGATTTCTAGAACTAATTTTAGAAGTATTTAAAATTTCTAATCTTAACCACTTTACAGATTTAGTCCATTTTAAAATGTCATCTTTCTCTTTAATTGGCCTTGTTGAAGAATGATGACTTTCCATTAGGTAGTCAATATTATTTAATACAAATGCAGTATATCTTGAACGCATTAATTGTTCTGATGTTGTTATATCTGAAATATTATTATGAGCTACAGCACAACAATCAGCATAAGTGTATTTAGACCCACAAGGACATAAGCCTTTGTAAAGATTGCTTTTTACAACTAGAGCTTTTAAACGTTGTTTATTTAGCATTTTCTCAGATCTTATTTTATTCTTTTTTTGGTTTAAGAGTTTTGTATGCTTTGCTTTATTATTTCCGTTTTTTATCTTTCCTTTTTTTGACATCTTATAATTTAAATGAAAAAATTAATTTCATAGATAAACAAATCTAACATTTTATAAAATAACCGCCTTTACTTTATGATTTAAAGTACCTTTGCCTTATGGAGAAAGCTATTAAAACTCAAAAGGAAATATTAAAAAAATTAGGGATTGAAAAATTAAACCCTATGCAAGAAGAAGCAAAACTTGCTATCTCATCATATTCAGATGTCGTAATCCTTTCTCCAACAGGTTCTGGAAAAACCTTGTCCTTTTTATTACCAATAATAAATGAGTTAGATTCTAAATGTAAAAATGTACAGGTTATAATTATAACCCCATCAAGGGAGCTTGCCATACAAATAGAACAAGTTACTAAAGAATTAGGGAGCGGATATAAAACAAATGTTGTTTATGGTGGACGCCCTTTTTCTAAAGATAAAATTGATTTAAAACATACTCCAACTATACTTATAGGAACTCCAGGTAGAATAGCGGACCATTTAAGAAGAGAAACCTTTTCTATTAAAGATATCAAAACTGTTGTTTTAGACGAATTTGATAAGTCATTAGAAATTGGTTTTGAATCAGAAATGAAGGAGATTATTCATGAATTACCAAAAATTGAAAAAAGGATTTTAACATCCGCTACTCAAGAAGTAGCTATTCCTAGATTTGTAGGTTTAACTAATCCGCTTACCATTAATTATCTTGATGAAGGAATTGCTAAACTTAAAGTAGAAACAATCTTATCATCAACAAAAGATAAATTAGAAGCGTTAATAACCTTATTAAATCATTTAGGGAATAAACCTGGAATTATATTCTGTAATTATAAGGACACTATAAAACGTGTAAGTGATTATTTAAATGATCACAATATTGCGCATGGTTGTTTTTATGGCGGATTAGAACAAAAAGATAGAGAAAGAGCATTAATTAAGTTTCGCAATGGTACACATCAATTATTAATCGCAACAGATTTAGCTGCAAGAGGAATAGATATCCCAGAAATTAAATTTATAATTCACTACCATTTACCTCTAAAAGCTCAAGAATTCACGCATAGAAATGGTCGAACTGCAAGGATGAATAGCGAAGGAACTGCTTATGTTTTACAGTGGGAAAAAGAAGATGCACCAGATTTTATTGAAGCATTGAATACCGACAGCTTTATTGCTAATGAACTAACACAATACAACCAACCAACTTCTGACAAATGGGATACATTATTCGTTTCTGGCGGAAGAAAAGATAAAATATCTAAAGGAGACATCGCTGGATTATTTTGTAAGCAAGGAAAACTTAATAGAGATGAATTAGGAATGATCGAAATTAAACCTGATTGTGCTTTTGTTGCAGTAAAAGCATCTAAAACAAAACAATTGATTAAATTAGTTGATAATAGCCGACTTAAAAAGAAAAAAGTACGTGTCACTATAATTTAGAAATGAACTTTTCTAATATTAATTTTAAATTTATATAATGACAAAACAAGAAGTTTCAGATTTATTAGAAAAAAATAAAAACAGCTTACTGAAGGAAATTCAAGAAAGTAAAGAGTTAGTGGTACTTTTAAAAGAATCTGCAACTAGAAAACTCAACGAAGAAGAGAAAAGTAAAGTTAAAGAACAACTGTTAGATATTTGTAAAAGCATTCCTGCATTTGCTGTATTTATGCTTCCAGGAGGAGCATTGCTACTCCCCTTACTTATAAAGTTTATTCCTAAATTACTGCCAAGTGCATTTAGAGAATAATTAAAATATTTATTAAAAATCAAACTTATATTTTAATCCTCCGAGTATTTGTATTTGCTGTATCGGATAACTTTGCCATTTTTGGTAGCCTTGACTTGCAATATTATTTACTTTTAAAAAAGCTGTAAATCGTTGTGTTACATTATAATTTATGTAAGCGTTTGCATCAAAAAACCCATCTAAAGTAATTATACTCTCCGTTATTATAGAAGTTGATGAACTTAAATTATCCTTTCGATCTCCTTCATAAAAAACCTTTACACCACCTGACCATTTTTCATAAATAAGAAATTCAGAAAATAAGGATGCCTTTAGCTCAGGTAAATTCCACGCATGAGCTTGAATATCTGTTTTATAATTGGTATAAACTCCACTAATACCTATTGAGTATTTATTAGACATATTAACCGTTAAGTTTCCTTCTAATTGTAGTGTATTTACATCATCATAAACAACACCAAATGTGTTTACTTTTTTATAATTATCTGTTTGTAAGTTTACATCATTTACAGGATTCATTAAATACATTGACTTATTTTCTTCATTTAAAAACGAGCCCTTAATTTCATAACTTAGTAAATTTGTAACATTTCCTTTAAGCCCTAAAAAAGCGTCAAATTGTTTATGTGTTGGAGCTATTAATAAAATTGGAGCTAAAAACTTATTTTCTTCAGCAAAACCTTTATAAGAATTTTGAGCTAAGCCACCATCTACTCCACCAAAAGCGATTACAGAGTTATTAATCAAATTATATGATGCATTAAGCTTAGGGTATACATAGATATCTGACTTGTTATTTTCAGTATCAATACCAAACACAAACTCAGCGCCTATATTAATGTTTAAGTCATTTTGAGTAAATTGATAAGAAGGCTGAACTCCTGTTTTTAAATAAGAATATTCAAATTCTGGAGAAATAATGCCAAAAGAACCCGCAACATAATCTATTGTTGTTTTAAAGTTTATATCAGCATCTAATATTTCAAATTTAAACTCTGGAGTTATTAGAATACTATTTTCTGCAGCTTCATTAGTGTCCCAAAACCTATCAAATGATAAAAACCCTCTTTTAAAATAAGAGTTATCTAATTGTATATTTCCGCGAAGTCCTCCAGTTAAATAGGTATGAGATGCGTTAATATTTGCACGTTGAAAATCAGTTAAACTATAAGATGTTCCGTACCAGTTATATTGTTGATGTTTAAATAAACCTGATATTTGATATGAAATACCCTTGTCTCTTTTAGAGAAAGTTAGGTTTAGATCCGTATCATAAAATTTATCATCTAACTGTACTTCCTTTATTTCTCCTTGCGCTGAGTGATGGTTTAAACCAATAATAAAACTATCAGTACTACTCATTGGTAATGTTGCATAAAACTCTGCTAATACATTTAAATAATTACCAATAGCCAAAGAAGCATAATTATTATATAATTTCTTAGGAGCTTGTTTATCTAAAACTGCAGCTTTCCCTTTTGATGGAGTAAATGTAGAAGCAACTGGAGCAGAAAAAATTATATAGCTAAGCTCTTTTTTATTTAAATCTATATCATCCATAATTTCAGGTTTTTCTTTTACCTTAAAAGCATCAGAAACAGA
>CAWVSR010000091.1:0-5288 GCA_963932865.1 uncultured Kordia sp.
TATTCCTGCTCGAACTATGGAATTTGGATTTGATGTACGTTCAAAATTATTAGTAATCCCTAAAGGAAGTAACATCAATTTTTTGAGTTCTGTTGAAAACAAAGTAGGTTACCAAATGAAAGCAAAATACGGATTTGCAGGTATGAACGCTGTTGAAAAAAACATTGTTGTTGATGGCGTAAATGAAACAGGATTATACTTAGGTTGCTTTTATTTTAATGGAGATGCTCAATACGAAAAACTAACCTCTAGCAACCAGTCTAAAGCTGTTTCAAGTGAAGAATTGGGTAACTATGTGCTAGGTAGTTTTGCTAATATTGAAGAGGTTATAGAAGGTTTAAAAAAAGTTTCTGTAGTTGGTTCATTCATTGAAGTTATTCAAAGTGAAGCTCCTTTTCACTACGCAGTTACAGATGCAACTGGTAGATCTGTTGTTATTGAATACACTAAAGATGGTTTACAAATTCATGAGAACACTGTAAATGCTGTGTGTAATAACCCTAGTTATGATTGGCATTTAACAAACTTGAGAAATTATGTAAATTTAACACCAAACAACAGACAAGGTGTTAATGTAAATAATGAAAAAATTAAAGGAATGGGTCAAGGAACTGGTATGTTAGGTTTACCTGGTGATTACACTTCTCCATCTCGTTTTGTTAGAGCTGCTGCTTTCGCTAATACTGCACTACCATCTGCTAATGAAGAAGAAGGAATTTTTAGAGCTTTTCATATATTAAATGCATTTGATATTCCTAAAGGAGCAATTAGAGATAATGCTACTAAAGACGCTCATACAGATTACACAGTTTGGACTTCAGCAGTTGATACAAAAAATAAGGTTTATTACTATAAGACTTACAAAAATCAGAGTATTAAAAAGTTAGACCTTAAGACTATATTAAAAAAAGTAAAAGGTAAAATCACAATTTTAGAGTCAGAAACTCCAAGAGGTTATGATGAAGTAAAAATATAACTTTAACTAACACACAAAAAAAGCTCCATATATAAAATATGGAGCTTTTTTTTGTCAAAAAATAGACTGTTATTTTAATTAAAAAAAAATTAAATGGTTAATATAATGTTAAGAAAATATGTAAAATACAGCGTTTTTAACACATGCTTAACATTATGATTTTATAAAATTAAATTACTCGATTTTTCATTTTTCTAGTTTTACAAAAAAAATAAACTAAAAAAATAAAATGAAAAAAAGTACAATTATTTTAATGTTTTTAATGTTATCAACACTTAGCATTTTTGCTCAAAATGGTAACATAAAAGGATCTATTATCGATAGAAATGGTTTAGCTGTTTCTGGAGCAGATATTGCGATAACAGATTTAAAAAAAGGATCAATATCAGATTTTGATGGGAAATTTACATTTGTTGATATTCCAGAAGGGTCACATACATTAGTTATTAAATACTTAGGCTACGCAGATTTTACACAAGAAGTAATTGTTAATGCTTCAACTACAACTTCCGTATCAGTTGTATTAGAATCACAAGATACCGAATTAGATGCAGTTGAAATAACTTCAACTATAAAAGATGGTCAAGCAAGAGCTCTGAATACTCAAAAAAACAAACAAAATATCACAAATATTGTATCTACCGAACAGATAGGTAAATTTCCAGATGCTAATATTGGTGATGCTGTAAAACGTATCCCCGGTATTACAATGCAAGTTGACCAAGGAGAAGCTAGAAATGTAATTATTCGTGGATTAGCACCTCAATTAAACTCGGTGACTTTAAACGGTAGTAGAATACCATCAGCTGAAGGTGACAATAGAAATGTTCAAATGGATTTAATTCCTGCTGATATGATACAGTTAATAGAGGTTAACAAAGCTGTTACACCAGATATGGACGCCGATGCTTTAGGTGGCTCTGTTAACTTAGTAACTAGAACCTCTCCTAATGGATTTAGACTTTCAACAACATTAGGTTCTGGAGTAAACTTTATAACAGACAAAAGAATCTTAAACGGTTCATTTTTAATTGGAGATAGAACTAAAAATGATAAACTAGGCTTTATGCTATCTGCCTCAATAAACGATAGCGATTTTGGATCTGATAATGTAGAGGCTGAATGGGTAAATGAAGCTGAAAGCCCAATTACTGGTGAAGATATTGAAGTGAATCCTTTTGTTGAGGAATCTGATATTAGAACTTACTTAGTACAACGTGTAAGAAGAAGTTTAGCATTAAACCTTGATTACAAATTCAATGAAAACAATTCAATTTTCTTAAAATCGATGTACAACTGGAGAGACGATAGAGAAAATAGATACAGATTAAGATACAGAAACATGGAACCTATTTTTAATAGTGGTTCAGAAGAAATTATTGGATATGAAGGAGAAATAAGAAGACAGACAAAAGGTGGAATTGATAATGATAGAAATAAAAACACACGTCTTGAAGATCAACGTATGCAAAATTACAGTTTATCCGGTGAGCATTTACTTGGCAAATTACAACTTGACTGGTTAGCATCTTATGCTAGTGCATCAGAAGAAAGATTGAATGAACGTTATATTGAATATGAAATTGGAGATGCATTTGGTATCAATCAAAATTTATCGAATACTAGATACCCTGGTATTTCTGCTGCAAATCCTGCAGATGTTGCATTGAGCAATTTTGAATTAAAGGAAATTACAGAAGAAAATCAATATACAAAAGAAGAAGATTTCAACTTTTTTACAAATTTTAAACTGCCAATTACAATGTTTGAAAATGAAGGATTTGTAAAATTCGGTGGAAGAGTAAAGTTAAAAAACAAAGAAAGAGACAATAACTATACTGATTTTGAGCCATTAAATGGAGCTTTTGATGATTTAACAGCATTGCCATTAATAAATCAAACAGATGCTGATTTCCTTGCAGGTAGTCAGTATGCAGCTGGTCAATACGTAGACCCTGCATTTCTAGGATCGTTAAACTTAAATGACAATAATGCATTTGAATCTGAAGATGTACCAAGTGAATATGCTAGAGCTAATTACGACGTAAAAGAAAATGTTTACGCAGCTTATGCTATGATAGACCAAAAGATAACTGACAAATTTGATGTTTTATTAGGTTTGAGACTTGAAAACACCAAAACAGAAGCTACTGGTAATGAAATTGAAGGAGAGGAAAATATTTTAGGTACTGTTACTGAAGAAAAAGAATACACTAACCTTTTACCAGGTGTTCACTTAAAATATAATGTAAACAACAATACCGTTTTACGTTTTGCTTGGACTAACACAATTGCAAGACCTAACTACGAAGATATTGTACCTAGTATTGATGTGATCACTGAAGATGAAGAAATTGTATTAGGTAACCCTAATCTGGATGCTACAACTTCAATGAACTTTGATTTAATGGCTGAACATTACTTTAAAAATGTAGGTATCGTTTCTGGTGGAATATTCACAAAAAGTATTAAAGACTTTATTTATACATATCAGTTTCAAGACACAACTACAGGTTTTGATGCATTCCAACCTCATAATGGTGATGATGCAAGTATTTATGGTTCTGAAATAAGTTTTCAACGTCAATTAGATTTTCTACCTGGTTTTGCAAAAAACTTTAACATCATGTTAAATTATACTTATTTAACATCTAGTGCAAACGGAATTCGTAATGAAGATGGTGATGAAAGAAATGATGTGGATTTACCTGGAACAGCAGAAAACATGTTCAATGGTTCTTTAGGTTACGGAAACAAGAGATTAAACTTACGTTTATCTGCTAATTACTCAAATTCATACATTGATGAAATTGGTGGAAATGCATTTGAAGACAGGTATTATGATGAGCAGTTCTTAGTAGATTTTAATGCATCATACGCATTTAAAAATGGTTTGAGCATCTACTTTGATTTAAACAACGTAACAAATCAAGCATTACGTTATTACCAAGGACAAAAAAACAGAACAATGCAAGTTGAATACTACGGAAGAAAAATTGCATTTGGATTAAAATATGACTTATTTAAAAGAAAATAATTATGAAAACTTATAAATCACTTCTACTTCTTATACTGGTTATAACAATATCTTGTAAAGAAAAATTACCAGAAATAAAAGCTCAATTAGTAACTGAAAAAACACCACACGATACTGATGATCCTGCTATATGGATTAATAAAGATAATATTGATAACAGCATTGTTTTTGGAACAGATAAAGACGATTTTAAAGGTGGTATTTATGCATTTGACTTAAAAGGAAAAATCATAAAAGACAAAACCATTAAAAACGTTAGTTACCCTAACAATGTAGATGTTGAATATAATTTTGCATTAACAGATTCTACTTCTACAGATATCATTGTATTTACTGAAAGAGAAAAAAGTAACATACGTTTATTTTCTGTTCCAGATATGAAACCTCTTGACAATGGAGGGTTCAAAGTATTTGAAGACGAAAATGATATTGAGCGAAAAAAACCTATGGGAGTTTCTTTATATAAAAATCCAATTAATGGTAAAACTTATGCTATTGTAAGTAGAAAAGTAGGGCCTCAACAAAACTACTTATACCAATATGAATTGATTTCAAGTACTGACGGTGTAAAAGCTAACTTAGTAAGAAAATTTGGAACCTTTAGTGGTCAAAAAGAAATTGAAGCAATTGCAGTAGATGACAATAACGGGTTTGTTTACTATTCAGATGAAGGAGTTGGCATTAGAAAATATTATGCTAATCCAGAAAAAGGAAATGAAGAACTTGCTTTTTTTGGCGGAGAATTTTTTGAAGATGATATAGAAGGAATAGCAATAGCAAAATATGAAGATAAAGGCTTTTTAATAGTTTCTAATCAGCAAGCACATACCTTTAATATTTTCGATTTGAAAACAAATAAATTCATTAAAGAAATAAATCTAGGTACTATTGAAACTGACGGATGTGATGTTGTAACAATTCCTTTAGGAAAAGAATTTCCAAATGGTTTATTTGTTTCTATGAGCGATGAAAAAAACTTTTATTTTCATGATTTAAAAACATTAGAACTTGATAACAAAGCAGAATAGAATTTAATAATTAGCCTACTATTCTTTAGCCTGAACAAATTTTTTGTTCAGGCTTTTTTATATCAACTTAGGGTGAAGCGAAAAAATAAAAAATCATGAATATATTTGCTAATTATCATACAAATTGTTTTTAATTATTGTAGCAATACATTTTATTAATATCAAATAAAGTATTTAACTGCTTAAAATCTATTATAGGTTGTTGAACCGATTCTATTTTCTCTTTTGTTAATCATTAATCAAAAGG
>CAWVSR010000092.1:0-5249 GCA_963932865.1 uncultured Kordia sp.
AACTCAAGAAAGTGAAGTTGTTGTAGAGGATAATTCTAAAAAAGAGGTAGTTAAAAACACTAGGGTTGTTGTAGAAGAAGACTTCTCTAAGAATAGTATTAAAGATTCCGCATCTTTAGCTCAGTTGAATAATAAATTAGGTCTTTTTGCTTACAGTGCAAGTTTACCATCTGCAACGAATAAAATTACTGAAGTTACTAATGAGCTTTTAAAATTAAACTTTTCAAATAAAGGAGGGTATTTAAGTTCTGTTGAATTAAAAGATTTTAAAACACATGATCAAAAACCATTATATCTAATTAAAGATAATAATGCGTCTTTAAATATTCAATTAACTACTACTGACAATAGAATATTAAATACAAAAGATTTATATTTTGAACCATCAATAACTAAAAATGGAGCAAATCAAGTAATCTCCATGAAACTGAAAGTTTCTGCAACTCAGTTTTTAGAATACAGGTACGAAGTTAAAGCGAATGATTATATGGTAGATTTCTCCATTAAATCTCAAGGTTTATCAAGTGTAATTAATACTTCAAGCGGTATAGATTTAGGTTGGAATTTAAAAGCTCGTGTGAATGAGAAAAGTTTGTCTTATGAAAATCAAAATACCACAATTAATTTTTATGAGGATGAAGATTTAGACGATTTAGGTATTAATGAAAACGATGAAATCGCAGAAAATGTAAATTGGATTTCCTTTAAGCAACATTTCTTTTCTTCCATTTTATTGGCAGATGATAATACTTTTGGAAAAGTAACATTAAAACAAGAGAGTTATATAGATTCTGATACTAAAGAAGCTGAATTTTTAAAAGGATTTGAGTCTCAAGTATCTTTAAATGTTGCTGGTGGAGAAATAAACCAAAATATGAAATGGTATTATGGTCCTAATGATTATGGTGTTTTAAATGATTATGATGGTTTAGGTTTAGAAGAAAATGTAAATTTAGGCTGGGGAATTTTTGGATGGATAAATAAATTCTTATTCATTCCGGTATTTGCTTTTTTAAGTACATATTTAGGGGCTAGCTTAGGATATGGTGCAATTATCATTTTAATGACTATTGTAGTTCGTATCTTCATGTCTCCTTTAGTATATAAATCTTATTTGTCTAGTGCTAAAATGAAGGTTATTCGTCCAGAAATGGAAAAGATTAACGCGAAATATCCAGATAAAAAAGATGCAATGAAGCGTCAGCAAGAAACAATGAAAATGCAACGTGAATCTGGGGTAAGTATGATGTCAGGGTGTATACCTGCAGTATTACAAATGCCAATATTTTTTGCGCTATTTCGTTTCTTTCCTTCTGAAATTGGCTTACGTCAAAAGAACTTTTTATGGGCAGAAGATTTGTCAGCCTATGATGAGGTTTTAAAATTACCTTTTGATATACCTTTCTATGGTGATCATGTTAGTTTGTTTCCAATATTTGCATCTGTAGCGATATTCTTTTACATGCGCATGACACAAAGCCAACAAGCTAATATGCAACAACCAGTTCAAGAAGGGATGCCTGATATGCAAAAAATGATGAAATATATGTTGTATTTATCACCTTTAATGATGTTAATATTCTTTAATAATTATGCAAGTGGACTGAGTTTGTATTATTTTGTATCTAACTTACTAACGATAACAATAATGTTAGCAATTAAAAAGTTTTTAATTGATGATGAAAAGATATTAGCTCAGATAAATGAGAATAAAAAGAAACCCAAAAAACAAGGTAAATTTCAGCGAAAAATGCAAGAAATGATGGAAGAGGCTGAAAAACAAAAAAATAATAAAAAGTAATTATTTTATTAAAAAATAATAAAAGCTGTCATTTATGGCAGCTTTTTTGTTGTACTAAATAATAGTAAATTGCAAATTCACTTTAATAATATTATTACCATGCAGAAAATATTCTTATTTATAGCCTTATTTTATTTATCGAATACTTTTGGACAGGAAATTAACTCATTTGATGAAAATGGAAAACGTCATGGGGTTTGGGAGAAATATTATGATAATACCAAAAATCTTAGGTATAAAGGTCAGTTTAATCATGGTAAAGAAGTAGGCGTTTTTAAATTTTTTCATCAAGAGCCAAAAGGGAAACATCCTTCTTGCGTTAAAGAATTTTCTCCTGATTCTGATATTGCTTTAGTAAAGTATTATACCTCTACAGGAGTGTTTTTATCTCAAGGTAAAATGAAAGGAAAGAAACGTACTGGTACTTGGCTTTCTTATGAGAGAGCAACAGGTGTTCTTGTTGATAAAGAAGAGTATAAAGACGGAGTATTAAATGGTACTAAAACATCTTATTATGCTGATGGAAAGGTTTTGCAAACTCAAGTGTATAAAAATAACTTGGCACATGGAAAAAAAATCATGTATGCTCCAAATGGTAAAATATCAAGTCAATATGTTTTTAGTAATGGAAAAACAGATGGTTTGTTTGTAGAATATGACAAGTCAGGACAAAAATCGTTTACCGGAAAATATAAAATGAACAAGCCTCAAGGTGTTTGGAAATATTACGAAAATGGAAAATTAGTTAAAACAAAAGATTATACATTGTCTAATAACCCAATAAATAAAGCTAGATAAGTAGTTTAATTATTGTTGTTGTTTTATGAATTTTAAAAGGTCTTTTGGCCTTTTTTTTATTTGTAACTTTGTGCTTTAAAAATAAGAAATTGTGAAAAGAGTAATAGTTGGTTTATCTGGTGGAGTAGATTCAAGTGTCACAGCATATTTGCTAAAAGAGCAGGGGTATGAGGTTATTGGATTGTTTATGAAGAATTGGCATGACGATACGGTAACAATTTCTAAGGAATGTCCTTGGTTAGATGATAGTAATGATGCTATGTTAGTTGCTGAAAAGTTAGGGATTCCTTTTCAAACGGTTGATTTATCTGTAGAGTACAAAGATCGTATTGTAGACTATATGTTTAAAGAATACGAAATGGGACGTACACCAAACCCAGATGTTTTATGTAATAGAGAAATAAAATTTGATGTTTTTCTAAAAATCGCTTTAGATTTAGGTGCTGATTATGTCGCTACGGGTCATTATTGTAGAAAAGGTATAATTAATAATAATGGTGAAGAAATTTATCAATTAAAAGCAGGAGTAGATCCAAATAAAGACCAATCTTATTTTTTATGTCAATTATCTCAAGAGCAATTATCTAAAGCAATGTTTCCAATTGGTGAATTAACAAAACCAGAGGTAAGAAAAATTGCTACGGAACAAGAATTGATTACAGCTGACAAGAAAGATTCTCAAGGACTTTGTTTTATTGGAAAAGTTCGTTTACCAGAATTTTTACAACAAAAATTAGCTCCAAAAGAAGGTGTTATTATCGAAGTGGATAATAATAATTCTATTTATAATATTAAAAAACCAAATTTTTCAAATAAAAAAGAAGAGTTGGATTTTGATTCTAATAAATACATATACAATGCTTCTATTGGCAAAATAGTAGGTAAGCATCAGGGTGCTCATTATTTCACAAAAGGACAGCGAAAAGGTTTAGCGGTAGGAGGTACCCCAGAACCTCTATTTGTAATTGATACAGATGTAAATGAAAATATTATTTACACAGGGCAAGGAAGTCATCATCCAGGATTATTTAGAAAAGCATTATTTGTTACTAATGAGGAATTGCACTGGGTTAGAGAAGACATGGCTTTGTCAAACGGAGATTCCTTAGAGGTCAAAGCTCGTATTCGTTATCGTCAAGCACTACAGAATGCGATATTGTACAAGTATGAAAAAGGAATGTATGTACAATTTGAAAACGCACAAAGTGCCATTACAGAGGGGCAGTTCGCTGCATTTTATTTAGAAGATGAATTAGTAGGGTCTGGAGTAATATCATAATAATATTTTTAATTTATGGAAAATAAAATTTGTAAACTTTTTAATATTGAACATCCAATCATACAGGCTGGAATGATATGGAATTCAGGTTGGAAATTAGCTTCAGCTGTAAGTAACTCTGGTGGTCTAGGTCTTATTGGTGCAGGTTCCATGTATCCTGAAGTATTAAAAGTTCATATACAGAAATGTAAAAAAGCAACTTCAAAACCATTTGGGGTAAACATACCTATGTTGTATCCTAATATTGAAGAAATAATGGATATTATTATAGAGGAAGGTGTTTCAATTGTCTTCACATCTGCAGGTAACCCCAAAACATGGACTGCATGGTTAAAAGAAAGAGGTGTTACTGTTGTTCATGTGGTAAGTAATGTGAAATTTGCATTAAAAGCTGAAAGTGCTGGGGTAGATGCTATAGTTGCTGAAGGATTTGAAGCAGGAGGGCATAATGGTAGGGACGAGACTACTACTTTAACTTTAATACCTATGGTAAAAGAAGTTATAAAAACACCTTTAATTGCAGCAGGAGGAATTGCTACTGGTAACGCAATGTTAGCTACAATGATTTTAGGTGCAGATGGTGTACAAATAGGAAGTAGGTTTGTTGCTAGTGAGGAGTCATCAGCGCATCAAAGTTTTAAAGAAGTTGTAGTAGGTGTTAAAGATGGAGATACACAATTAACATTAAAAGAATTGGCTCCTGTTCGTTTAGTTAAAAATAAATTTTATAATGATGTACAAGAATTGTACAAAACGAACCCTAGTATTGAGGAGTTAAAAAACTTATTAGGTAGAGCAAGAGCAAAGAAAGGAATGTTTGAAGGAGACTTAGAAGAAGGAGAGTTGGAAATAGGTCAAGTTGCTGGATTAGTTGATAGTATAAAACCTGCAAAGGCAATTTTAAACGAAATTATCTCAGAATATAACATATCAAAAAGTAAATTATTGAGCTATTAAAACAAAAGGGTAATACTTTGTATACCCCTTTTGTTTAAGATTTAACAATCATCATTTTTAGTTGGGTCATTTTGCTTTAATTTTCTTCGTTAATCCATCTATTAACTTTAAAATTTCTAATCTTGTAGTTTTCTTAATGACGGTCTAACCACGAAATGTGATTTTTAGAAATGTACAATCTGGTTCAGAATCTTCTAATGATCCTGAATCTTCAGATTTATAGGTATGACTAAAAGATGTGAAAATATAACGATATTTTCCTTCTTTAGCTCCAAGTTGAATTTTGAATTACACATCTCCTTTTGACTTTTCAGAACTTGTTGCAGTTGGATATTCAATATTGCAAACGCCTTTGTAAGTTATTTTGCTTCCTGATTGATCTTCGGTAATTTTAAAACTTTGCGTTTCTCCCCA
>CAWVSR010000093.1:0-5227 GCA_963932865.1 uncultured Kordia sp.
ATAAGTACAAAAAAAACGACATCGAAGATGTCGCTTATTTTGAACCTTATTATTTAAAAGATTTTTTAGTTACCCCTTCTAAAAAGAAAGTTTAAACTGTTTTTTGAATTTCTACCGAATGTGGGTAAGGGATTTCAATATTTTCTTTGTCAAGTGTTAACTTAATGTTTTCAATAGTATTAAAATACATATCCCAATAATCTGCAGTTGTAGCCCATGGTCTAACTGTAAAGTTAACGGCGCTATCTGCTAATTCAGAAACAAATACTGAGGGAGCAGGTTCCTTTAATACTTTGGGATTGTCTGTAATAACTTTAAGTAAAATTTCTTTTACTTTTTTAATGTCCTCATCATAGCCAACACCAATAGTTATGTTAGCACGAAGTTTACCGTTAGTAGTGTAATTTGTAATATTACCGTTAGATAAGGTTCCGTTAGGAATAATAATTTCTCTATTTTCAGCACTACTAAGTTTAGTAGTAAAAATTTCAATTTCTTGTACAACACCAACTTCTCCTTGGGCTTCAATTAAATCACCAATTTTAAAGGGTTTAAAAATCATAATTAAAAACCCTCCAGCAAAGTTCGATAAAGAACCTTGAAGTGCTAAACCAATTGCTAAACCTGCTGAGGCAATTATGGCAGCAAATGAAGTTGTTTCAATACCTAAAAGCCCTAAAACGGTAATGATTAGTATTATTTTTAAGACCCATCCGAATAAATCACTTAAAAATTTTTGTAAACTAACTTCATATTCCCTTGATGCCATTATACGTTTTGCTTGTTTAACAAATTTTCTAATAGCCCAAGACCCTATGATCCAAATAAAAATTGCACCAATTATTTTTGGTCCAAAGTCTGCTAAAAATTCAATTCCTTTTTCAAGCCAAATATTTGCTTGTTTTTCTGTTTCAATAAACTTATTAGTACTCATAATATTTAAATAAAATCTGTTTGTTTTTTTGATATAAAAGTAGTTATACTTTTTAATTTTTCAAAGAATTTAAAAAAGGATTTATTCCGGTAATGGTATAAATACTCTTTAATTTTAGTTGTATTTTTTTTATCCGTTTAATGCAATAACAGAGCTTATTTTTCCTGGTATCATTTCTTTTAAAGTTGCCTCAATTCCGCTTTTTAAAGTCATAGTTGAGGAAGGGCAACCGCTACAAGCTCCCTGAAGAATAACACTTACTTCCTGAGTAACTTCATTATAAGATTGAAACATAATATTACCTCCGTCACTTGCTACAGCAGGTTTAATATACTCGTTTAAAACATTAACAATTTCTGTTGAGATATCATCTAGATTATCAATATTTAAATTTATTTCTGGAGCAACTTCTTTTTTAGGCTTTTCTGCAGTAGTATCAACAATCATGTTTCCATCTGCAATAAAGTTTCTAATCACTTCTCTTAATTCGTTGGCAATATCTGTCCATTCTGCTAAGTCATATTTATTTATTGACACATAATTTTCATCAATAAAAATTTCTTTAACAAAAGGGAAGTGAAATAGTTTTGTAGCTAAAGGTGAAATTTTAGCATCATCTATATTTTTAAACTCAAAAATTGTATCTACTAATTTTTTATTAGCAACAAATTTCATTGCACTTGGGTTAGGAGTACTTTCAGCGTAGACAGTAACTGCTACTTTTTTTGTAGCTACATCTTCATCAACTGCTTTTTTACCGGTGTTTAAAAAATCTTGTATTTGCTCTGATAGATCATTTTCAATTGTTGACCATTCAACGATATTATATTTTTCAATAGCAATAAAATTTCCAGAGATATATATTTTCTTGACAAAAGGTAAATAAAATAACTCTCTTGCTAATTGTGAATTACTTGCTTCATCAATATTATTGAACTCAAAACTTTGGTGTTCCGTAAGGAAATGATTAGATTCAAATTTTACTATACTAGGTGAAGAAGTATGAGTAATTGTAATAGTGTGTGTTTCCATGGAGTATTATTTTGTGCAAAAGTACTCAATTTCTTTTTCTTCAAAAGAATTAATATATAACTAAAAAATGTGTTTTTGTATAAAAAAATATTTTTATAGCGATACTCTACGTTTTTTTTTTATATTTGAAAATTCTCAATTTCACCCAAAATATTAGTAATTGTTTACTACTTATTAAAGGTTTTAAGTAATTACGAAATTAGTATATGATTAAAAATATTTACATTTTAATAGCTATTTTTACCATTATTGGTGCTAAAGCTCAAGAAGGTATTCCTACTTATTCAGACTATTTAACAGATAACTTATATCTAATTCATCCGTCAATGGCAGGTGCGTCTAACTGTTCCAAAGTTAGACTAACTGGTCGTCAGCAATGGTTTGGTGAAAAAGATGCACCTTCATTAATGACAGCGAGTTTTAATACCAGGTTTGATGAAAATGCTCCATCTGCGGGAGGAATTATTCTGTTTAATGATAAAAATGGTTATCACTCTCAAACAGGTGCTTATTTAACATACGCACATCATATAATGTTAGGAAGAAACACAGTTGATTTAAATCAAGTTTCTTTTGGGTTGAGTTTAGGGTTAATTCAAAGTAGATTAGATCAGTCTGAGTTTGACTATTTGATAAATAATGGTCAATTTGATCCTGCAGCAAATTCAAATGATAAAATTTCTACGTCTTATTATAATGTTGATTTTGGTGCTTCATATCATTTATTAGATTTTTATGCACATATAACTATTAAAAATTTAATGGGTACAGGAAGAAAGTTATATTCTGTTCAAGAAAGTGCGAACTTACAACGTTTCATGATTTCAATGGGATATGTATTTTCAAATATTAATAGTGATTGGTCTATTGAACCGTCAATGTTATTTCAGCATATATCACAAACTAAAGAAACTCAATTTGATATTAATGTAAAGACTTATAAAAAAGTTGATTTCGGTAAAGTTTGGGGAGGTTTATCTTATAGAAGAAGTTTAGACGGTGCAGAATATTATTCAGTATCGGGTTCTAGTGAGGGTCAAAAATTACAATATATTACTCCTTTTGTAGGGGTTAATTACAACCAATACATGTTTGGGTATACCTACTCAAATCAAACAGGAAATGTGAAATTAGTAGATGGTGGTTTTCACCAAATAACTTTAGGGATTAACTTAAATTGTAAACCTGAAAAATACGATTGTAATTGTCCTGGGATTAATTAATAATATTCAAAATAATAGTACTATAAATGCCCGTTTCATTACGGGCATTTTTTTTTAATAATTTTTATCATGATTATAAAAGAAGTTCGAGGAAAGTCTCCTCAAATTCCATCAGATTGCTTTATTGCAGATAATGCTACAATAGTTGGTGACGTAATTTTTGGAGAAAAGTGTAGTGTTTGGTTTAATGCAGTTTTGCGTGGGGATGTTAATTTTATTAAAATAGGTAATAAAGTAAATATTCAAGACGGTGCTGTAGTGCATTGTACATATAAAAAATATTCTACCATTATTGGTAACAATGTTTCTATTGGTCACAATGCGATAGTGCATGGGTGTAAAATTCATGACAATGTTTTGATAGGTATGGGGAGTATCGTAATGGATAATTGTATTATTCACTCAAATTCTATAGTTGCCGCTGGAGCTGTGGTTACACAAAATACAATAATAGAGTCAGGTAGTATTTACGCGGGTGTACCGGCTAAAAAAGTTAAAGATATTTCAGAAGAATTGATTTCTAATGAGATAGGTAGAGTTTCAGAAAATTATGTAGAATATTCTAGTTGGTACAAGTAGTTGTTTTTTAAGAAGTCGTTAAGATTATTTCACAATAAAAAGTAGTACTTTTGTAAAGTGAAATTTAAAAGAAACATAGCTATTATGTTCACATGTTATTATTTAATAATATGTGTAGGACTTACAATAACCCTTCATTTTTGTGGTGGATCATTGGAGAGTCTTTCAACTTTTAAGACAGAACTTATCTGTTCAGAACAACCTTCTAAAACTTCATGTTGTTCAGAAAGAAAAGAAATTAGTTCGGATTGTTGTAATGATTCCGTATTAGATTTATCTGATATCGATGAAGACTCATTGTTTCATGAATTTAAATTCATAGATCAATTTGTAATACTACCTTCAAATTTAAACTACTTCATTTTTAATCAGAAAAAGATTTTGAATAAGGTGTTTTTGTCAAATTACACTTTTGAGAGTAATGCACCACCACTCTACAAACTTTTCGGCAATTTCATTTATTATGCTTAATAGTATTTAATTTTTAGGGTTTAAGTAAACCACTTTTAGTTAAATGTTTTTAGTGCTCAATTTCGAGCTTTTAAGTAATACTAATCTTTATAGATTAGTGAAATGATTTTTCTATGAAAAAGATAGTAATTATACTTCTTTTATTACCATTTTTTAGTTTTTCACAAAGTGAAGTTTCTGGAATGGTAACGGAAGATATAAATGGTATTGCACAGCCAATAGTTGGTGCTAATATTTATTGGTCAGGAACTTCTATAGGAACTGTGACTGATAATAAAGGTGTGTTTGTAATTCCTTTCTCGGTAAAAAATAAACTATTAGTCTTTAGCTATGTTGGCTATAAAGAAAAAGTCGTATCAGTTTCAAACCCAGGTATGATTAATGTTAAATTACTTCCAAGTAGTGATTTAGGTACTGTTGTTATTACAGCGGAGCAAAAAGCAACTAAAGTGTCACTTTTTGATCAACGAAATATTGTCACACTTAGTTCAAAGGAATTACTTAAAGCGGCATGTTGTAATTTATCTGAAAGTTTTGAGACAAACGCAGCAATAGATGTTAATTTTTCTGATGGTATAACAGGTACCAAACAAATTAGAATGTTAGGCTTAACAAATCCGTATATTTTAATTACACAGGAAAATATTCCTTCCGTAAGAGGAGCTTCTCAGGCTTATGGATTAACATTTACGCCAGGTACTTGGTTAGAAAGTATACAGATAACTAAGGGAGCTGGTTCTGTAGTAAACGGATTTGAAAGTATTGCGGGACAAATTAATACAGAGTTAAGAAAACCATTTCTAGACGATTCTTTTTTTGCTAACATATACGCTTCTGTTAATGGAACACTTGAGTTGAATACTCATATGTCACATAAATTAAATGACTATTGGAGCACTGGTATGTATGTTCACGCAGATAATAGAAGCTGGAGACAAGATAATAATAATGACAATTTTATAGATGCACCATTAGTTAATCAAATAAA
>CAWVSR010000094.1:0-5212 GCA_963932865.1 uncultured Kordia sp.
TTTCTGACGATAATGATATTCAAAATCTTACTGACTTACAAGAAGCTCAGTTTTCTCATTTACACAACCACTCTCAATATTCGGTACTACAATCTACAATTCCTGTAAAGGGATTGGTACAAGTAGCTGCAAAAAACGGTATGAATGCAGTAGCAATGACCGATCATGCAAATATGATGGGGGCTTTTCACTTTATAAGTGCAGTTCAAGGCCATAATAAAGCAGTACAAGCACAAAAAAAAGAGGCTGAAGAAAATGGGGAGGTATTTGAAGGAAAACCTATAAAAGGTATCGTTGGCTGTGAGTTGTTTGTTTGTGAAAATCACTTAGATAAATCAAGAAAAGACAATGGATATCAAGTAGTTTTTCTTGCTAAAAATAAAAACGGATATCATAATTTAGCTAAAATGTCCTCTCAAGGACATACACATGGTAAGTATTATGTGCCAAGAATAGATAAAGAAGTTGTAAAAAAATACAAAGAAGACATTATAGTACTTACCGGTAATTTGTACGGAGAAGTACCAAGTAAAGTATTAAATATTGGAGAAAATCAAGCAGAGGAAGCTTTGCTATGGTGGAAGCAAGAATTTGGAGAAGACTTGTATATTGAATTGATGCGTCATGAGCAAGAAGATGAAAAACGCGTTAATAAAGTATTGATAGAGTTTTCTAGAAAGCACGATATTAAATTGGTAGCTACCAATAACACGTATTATGCTAATCAAGAGGATGCTAATGCACATGATATTTTACTATGTGTTAAAGATGGTGAAAAGCAAGCCACACCAATAGGTAGAGGAAGAGGGTATCGTTACGGTTTGCCAAACGAAGAATATTATTTTAAGAGCCAAGATGAAATGAAGGCGCTCTTTAAAGATGTGCCTGATGCGATTACCAATATTCAAGCTGTTGTTGATAAAATTGATGATTATACCTTAGCGAGAGATGTTTTATTACCAGCTTTTGATATTCCAGAGCAGTTTCAGTTTGAGGAAGATAAATCTGATGGAGGCAAACGTGGGGAAAATGCATTTTTAAGACATTTAACCTATGAAGGAGCTAAAATTCGTTACGGTGAAATAACAGATGTGATAACCGAACGACTTGATTTTGAATTAGAAGTAATTGAAAAAACAGGGTATCCTGGGTATTTTTTAATTGTAGAAGATTTTATTAGAGAAGCTCGAAATATGGATGTTTCTGTTGGACCTGGACGTGGTTCCGCAGCAGGATCTGTAGTAGCTTACTGTTTATGGATTACGAATCTAGACCCTATAAAATACGATTTACTTTTTGAGCGTTTCTTAAATCCGGAACGTGTAAGTATGCCCGATATTGATATTGATTTTGATGATGAAGGTAGGGGTCGTGTAATGCAATATGTAATTGATAAATATGGTTCAAATCAAGTAGCACAAATTATTACCTATGGTACAATGGCAGCAAAATCTGCCATTAGAGACACTGCAAGAGTGTTAGATTTACCCTTGTTTGAAGCAGATAAAATAGCCAAGTTAATTCCCAATACTAAATTGGCAAAGATTTTTGGTAAAACTGAAAAAGAACTAAGAGATAAGTTTCGTACGGAAGAGGTAGATAGTATTAATGAGTTGTTAAATCTATCTGAAGGGGAAGATTTAGAAGCAGAAACTATTAATCAAGCAAGAATACTAGAGGGGTCTGTTCGTAACACGGGTATTCATGCTTGTGGGGTAATTATTACTCCAGATGATATTACTAAATTCGTTCCGGTTGCTTTGGCAAAAGATTCCGAAATGTATTGTACGCAATTTGACAACTCGGTTGTGGAAGATGCTGGACTGTTAAAAATGGATTTTTTAGGGTTAAAAACATTAACCTTAATTAAGGATACGGTAAAGCTTGTAAAACAAAAACATGGGGTAGAGCTTGATCCAGAAACGTTTGATTTGGAAGACGTAAAAACCTATGAGCTTTTTCAAAGAGGTGAAACTGTAGGGATATTTCAGTATGAATCTGCAGGAATGCAGAAATACATGAAAGAACTTAAACCAACCGTTTTTGCAGATTTAATTGCAATGAATGCACTCTATCGTCCTGGGCCAATTGAATATATACCTAGTTTTATTGATAGAAAACACGGTGAAGAAGAAATTGTATATGATTTAGAGGCGAGTAAAGAATATCTTGAAGAAACTTACGGAATTACCGTTTACCAAGAG
Organism: uncultured Kordia sp.; assembly: GCA_963932865.1. Classification (GTDB taxonomy): domain Bacteria; phylum Bacteroidota; class Bacteroidia; order Flavobacteriales; family Flavobacteriaceae. The sequence goes on from CAWVSR010000094.1 coordinate 2,205, forward strand.
CAGGTAATGTTACTCTCACAGAAATTAGCCGATTTTACCAAAGGTGAGGCAGATGTGTTGCGTAAAGCAATGGGTAAAAAGCAAATTGCAGTTCTTGCCAAAATGAAGCCTAAGTTTATTAAACAGGCAGGGGCAAAAGGTCATGACGAGAAAGTTTTAGAAAAAATATGGACAGATTGGGAAGCCTTCGCTTCTTATGCATTTAACAAATCTCACTCTACTTGTTATGCTTGGATTGCGTATCAAACAGCTTATTTAAAAGCGCATTACCCAGCAGAATATATGGCTGCAGTTTTGTCTAACAACATGAACGATATTAAGCAGGTTACGTTTTTTATGGACGAATGTAAACGAATGGGTTTAGAGGTCTTGGGGCCTTGTGTAAACGAATCGTTTTATAAGTTTACTGTAAATGATCATAATGCGGTACGTTTTGGTATGGGGGCAGTTAAAGGAGTAGGAAGTGGAGCAGTTGCAACTATTGTAGCTCATAGAGAAGAGGATGGAAAGTACAAATCGGTTTTTGATTTAGCAAAGCGTGTTGATTTGAGGTCTGCTAATAAAAAAGCTTTTGAAAATTTAGCGCTTGCTGGTGGGTTTGATACTTTTGAAGGTACGCATAGGGCTCAATATTTATATGATACTGGTGATGGACAAATGTTTATTGAAAAGGTATTAAAATATGCTGCAAAATATCAAGAGAGTCAAAATTCATCCCAAGTAAGTTTGTTTGGAGAATCGTCTGATGTTCAAATACCTGAGCCTGTAGTTCCTCCTTGTGATGATTGGGGAACAATGCAGAAATTATCTCAAGAACGAGATGTTGTTGGAGTATTTATTTCAGGGCATCCATTAGATGATTTTAAAAATGAAATAAAATATTTCTGTAATGCTAGTTTGGCACATTTAAAGAATCTTGAACCATTGGTAAATAGAGAAGTTTCCTTTGCAGGAATAGTTACTGGGGTTGAACATCGTGTTTCTAAAAACGGTAAAGGCTGGGCAATGTTTACTATTGAAGATTATAAGGATGCTTATGAGTTTCGAATATTTGGAGAAGAGTATTTAAAACAACGTCATTTTTTAATTGTCAACTCTTTTGTATATGTTAAGTTATTTGTTAAGCAAGGTTGGGTAAATAAAGAAACCGGAAAAAGAAGTGATCCAAGAATTCAGTTCAATAGTTTTGAGCAGTTGCAAGATGTTATGGACAAGCAATCTAAAAAACTTTCCATACAACTAAACGTAGCGGACTTGACAAATGATAAAGTTCTTGCATTAAAAGAAACTATAAGAAATAATAAAGGAGAAAAACAATTGAGTTTTATAGTGTATGAAATGGAAGAAAAAATAAAGGTAACAATGATTAGTAGAACTGAAAAAGTAAATATTACCAATGAGTTTCTTGATTTACTAAAAAAACAAAATTATAAATACAAGATGAATTAGTTTTCTATTACTAAAACTGATACTTGCATAGAGAAATCCAATACATAGGCTTGTAAGGTTTCGAAAAATAATTGACTACATTTGTGTAATATTTTAAATAATTAAAAATAAATTAAAATGGCATTAGAAATAACAGACGCAACATTTGAAGAAGTAGTATTAAATTCAGACAAGCCAGTATTGGTTGATTTTTGGGCAGCTTGGTGTGGACCATGCAGAATGGTTGGGCCAGTTATAGATGAGGTAAGTACTGAGTATGAAGGTAAAGCTGTTGTTGGTAAAGTAGATGTAGATGCAAATCAAGAATTTGCTGCTAAATACGGTGTTAGAAATATACCAACAGTATTATTATTCCATAAAGGAGAAATGATTAGTCGTCAAGTAGGAGTATCTCCTAAGAATGCTTACACAGATGCTATTGATGCAGCATTATAAGTATAAACAAGTTTAAAAATAAAAAAGGTTTGGCATTGTGTCAAACCTTTTTTATTTTTAGAAGATTAATGTTATTTTATGTCAATAAAAAACGAACTACAAAACTCTAAGATATATTTTAATTTACAGTTACTCGCATCTCAGGTTGTAGAAGGAATGATTACAGGCGTACATAAAAGTCCGTTTCATGGTTTTTCATCAGAGTTCGCTGAACATAAAGTTTACAATAATGGCGAGAGTACCAAGCATATTGATTGGAAATTATTTGCAAGAACAGATAAATTATACACTAAAAAATATGAAGAAGAAACAAATCTTCGTTGTCATTTAATTATAGATAATTCAACTTCCATGCATTATCCAAAACAAAAAGTTTTTTCAGTAACTAACTTAAATAAAATTGGGTTTTCAGTTTTGGCTAGTGCAGTTTTAATGAATTTACTAAAAAAACAAAGAGATGCTGTTGGTTTGAGTGTTTATAGTAGTGCTTATGATTTTTATATCTCAGAAAAAGGAAGTGAGCGACATTTTAATCTAATTACCAATAAATTAGAACAGTTACTAGCTTCACAACCAAAATCAGTTGGTACAAATACGGTAAAGTATTTACATGAGATTAGTGAGAAATTATATAAAAGATCTTTAATTTTCTTTTTTACAGATATGTTTCAATATGCAGCAAATAAAAAAGAACTTTTTGATGCCTTACGACATTTAAAATACAAAAAGCATGAAGTGGTTTTATTGCATACTTTAGATTATAAAACAGAGGTGAATTTAGATTATAATAATACTCCAAAAAAATTCTCAGATTTAGAAACAGGAGAAGAAATAAATTTATACCCAGAAAATATTAAAGAATTATATGCTAAAAAAGTTACAGCATATATAAATGAAATAAAATTAGTGTGTGCAAAATATAAAATTAAGTATGTTCCGGTAGATGTTTCTGAAGGTTTTGAAAAAATAATAAATACTTATTTAGTTGAAAAACAAAAGCTTGGTTAATGGTTTGGTTTTAATTGTAAAGAAAACATGATTTTTACTTGTAGTAGAAATAAATCTATTCTATATTTGCACTCGCTATAAGCAAACGGTCTGGTAGTTCAGCTGGTTAGAATACA
>CAWVSR010000095.1:0-5205 GCA_963932865.1 uncultured Kordia sp.
AATTGGAAAACCTACAGGTATAGATATTAAAGAACAAAAAATGACTCTCCCTTTGATATATGCTTTAAATAATTCGTCATCAAAAGAGAAATCATGGTTAATTAATTCAATAAAAAACCATAATAAAAAACCTAAGCGTGTCAAAGAAGTTATTTCTTTTGTGAAAGAAAAAGGTGGTTTAGACTATGCTGTTCATAAAATGATTTCTTATCAAAAGGAAGCTCTGAAAATAATTTCAGAATATCCAGATTCACCTTATAAGTCTTCTTTGATTGCAATGGTTAATTACGTTATTGAACGCAAGAAGTAGTTTTTTGCATTATATTTATACTTTCTATGATTTCACAAACCACCATAAATAATGTATTTGAAACCGCCCGACTTGAAGAGGTAATAGGTGATTTTGTTCAGCTTAAAAAATCGGGAAGTAATTTTAAAGGATTAAGTCCTTTTACAGATGAGCGTTCGCCAAGTTTTATGGTATCTCCTGTAAAGCAAATTTGGAAAGATTTTTCTTCAGGTAAAGGAGGTAATGTGGTTGCTTTTGTAATGGAACATGAGCATTTTACTTATCCAGAGGCAATTAAATATTTGGCCAAAAGATATAATATTGAAGTAGAAGAGACAGAGCAGACAAACGAACAAAAAGAAGTAGCTAGTGAGCGTGAAAGTATGTATTTGGTTTCAGAATACGCACAAAAATATTTTGCAGATATACTACACAACAATGAATTAGGAAAAGCAATAGGACTGAGTTATTTTAAAGAACGTGGTTTTACGAATGAAACTATTGAAAAGTTTAAATTGGGTTATGCGCTAGACCAATGGGAGGCTTTTACTAATGAAGCTTTAAAAAGCGGATATAAGTTAGAGTTTCTTGAAAAAACAGGTTTGACAATTGTCAAAGAGAATAAACAATTTGATCGATTTAAAGGAAGAGTGTTGTTTCCGATTCATTCTATGAGTGGAAGGGTGTTAGGTTTTGGAGGAAGAATTTTAACGACTAATAAAAAAGCTGCAAAATACTTAAACTCTCCAGAGAGTGATATTTATTACAAAAGCAAAGTTCTTTATGGAATTTACCAGGCAAAACAAGCCATTGCCAAAGAAGATAATTGTTATTTAGTGGAAGGGTATACAGATGTCATTCAGCTTCATCAAAGAGGAATTCATAATGTTGTAGCTTCTTCGGGTACTGCTTTGACTAGTGACCAAATTAGATTAATAAATAGACTTACTAAAAATATAACTATTCTTTTTGATGGAGATGCTGCGGGAATGCGAGCATCACTCCGAGGAGTAGATTTAATATTAGAACAAGGAATGAATGTGCGTATATGTACATTTCCTGAAGGGGAAGACCCTGATTCTTTTGCTAAGAGTACTGCTTTGGAAGAAGTAGTATCATACTTAAATGACAATTCTAAAGATTTTATTGCTTTTAAAGCAGGTATATTAAATGAGGAAGCTCAAAATGATCCTATTAAAAAAGCAGATGTCATCAGAGATATTATTACTAGTATATCTAAAATACCTGATAATATTAAGCAAGAGCTTTATATTAAAGAATGTGGGCGTATTATGGATATTTCAGAGCAAGTATTGTTTACAACATTAGCACAACTTAATAATACGGCTTCTAAAGAGCTTAAAAAAGATCAGAAAAAAGAAAGTTTCAATATTGTTCACAAGGCAAAAGAACAAGTTCAAAAAGTAGATCAGCAATATTTATTAGAACGTAAAATAATTCAAATGTTACTGTTGTATGCAACAACGGAAACCGATTTTGAAGAATACTATTTAAAAGAAAATGAACATGGAGAGTTAGAGCTTGACATGGAAGTAGAGACTAATACTGTTTATCAAAAAATATTTTTAAGTCTTCAGGAGGATGAAGTTGAATTTGCTAATGAGTTGTTTAAGCAGCTGTATTATGTTATTATTGAAAAACTTCAAAAAGATAATAAACTACAAGTAGACACTTTTATAAATTTATTAGATCCAGTATTGTCAATTGAAATTACATCTATTTTAATGGATGAAGAACGATATTCTTTAGATGATTGGGAACGACAAAATATTTTTCCAATAAAGAAAGAAACCTTGATTGGAAGATTTGTTACAGAAAATATATTGTGTTTGAGGCGTTTTTTAGTGACCAAAAAAATTGACGAATTAGCAAGTACAGTAACTTTAGATATTTCAAATACTGATATTATTCAAGATGTAATGGATTATTCAGCACTTAAAAAAGTGCTTTCAGAAAAGCTAAATAGAGTATTGTAAATTTATCTTATAAAAACTCTTTGGGTATTTCACAAACAGGAATTGGATCCATTTTGTGTTTGTTTCTTTGGTTATAACTGGTATATATTTTAAATACTTCTTGCTCTCTTCCAGAAAAATCATCAACCTTTTTATTTTTAGCTTGCATTTTCATGGCCCATTCTAATTCATCGTAATTAGCACCAATTTGGTCTTCATCACTTCGTGTATCTCCAAAAAGTCCGTCAGAAGGTTTAGCAACTATAATACTGTCTGAAATGTTTAATGCAGAAGCTAGCTCATATACCTCAGATTTCATTAAATCGGCAATTGGACTTAAATCTACCCCTCCATCACCGTATTTTGTGTAAAAGCCAACTCCAAAATCTTCCACTTTATTTCCAGTACCTGCAACTAAATGACCCAACAATCCTGCATAATAATAAAGCGTTGTCATGCGCAAACGGGCTCTTGTATTTGCCAGTGCCATATCAACAACTTCTTGATTTCCTTCTAATAAAACTTCCGTTTTAAATTCTTCAAAAACAGGAGTTAAGTCTGCTCGTGTATCAGTTACTTTGTCAAATCTGTTTTTTAAATCTGTTATGTGCTCTTGAGCCCTTGTAACATGGCTTGCTGCTTGATGAATAGGCATTTCTATACATAAAACAGGAAATCCGGTTTTAGCACATAAAGTAGAGGTTACTGCAGAGTCAATTCCGCCAGAGATACCAATAACAAAACCGTTAACACCTGCTTTTGTAGCATAATCCTTCAGCCAGTTTACTATATAGTCAATTACTTTTTCTGTTTGCATAATTACTTTTTTTAGGATTATGTTTTATTAAACAATGTATTGTTTAAATTTGCTTAACTCGAAAATAATTTTAATTCTTAAGAGATTAAAATTTTTTTAATAGTTTTTCGTTTTTATTTTAAAATTCTTGCTAGATATGAGTTACAGGTTAATTATATGTGTTTTTTTTAGTCTTTTTATTTCTTGTAGTGAGGAGTATAAAACACCTGACGATATTAGTAATATTGATATGGATATTGCTGTAAAAAGATTTGATCAAGATTTCTATAAAGTTAAAGGAAAATCCTTTGAAAACTTAAAACAACAGTATCCTTACTTTGTGCCTCTAAATATTAAAAACGTAGATAGTCTTTGGTTTGTAAAAAGAAATGATACAATTGAGATAGAGTTATTAGAAGAGACGTCTAAAATATTCCCTAATCTTAGAGAAGAAGAAGCTGATTTATCATTGTTATTTAAGCATATTAAATATTATTTCCCTGAATTTATTAAACCTGAGGTGGTAGGGCTAACAACCAATGTAAGATACCGTAGTAATGTATTGTTACAAAATAATATTTTATTGATAGGATTAGATTGTTATTTAGGTTCTGACCATAAGTTTTATGAAAGTATACAAAAGTATCTTTCTGATAATTTTAAAAAAGAACAAATTATATCTGATGTTGCTGCAGTTTATGCTAATAAATATATGCCATTAGGAAGACAACGAGTTTTTCTTGACCAAATAGTAGCTTTTGGGAAACAATTATATTTGAAAGATTTATTTATGCCTTTTAAATCTGAAGCTTCTAGAATAGGATATTCAGAAGAGGAGTTAGCTTGGGCACATGCCAATGAAGCTGAAATATGGAGTTATTTTTTAGAGAAAGATTTATTGTTTAGTACAGATGTATCTTTATCAAAACGATTTATAGCTCAAGCGCCGTTTTCTAAATTTTATTTAGAATTAGACAATGAATCTCCAGGGATGTTAGGAAGGTATTTAGGTTGGCAAATTGTGAGGTCATACATGAAAAAGAATGATGTATCTTTGCAAAACTTAGCAACAATAAGTGAAAAAGAATTATTTAATAATGCAAAATATAAACCAGTAAAGTAATGGGAAATATAACCTCTGAAATTAAATTATCTATCGAACTTGATGAAAATAGAGTTCCTGAAAAACTAAGTTTTACTGCCGCTGACGGAGGTGTTGAAAATCAAGATTCAAAGGCTATGATGCTTTCGGTTTGGGATGCAGATAAGCAAGAATCACTGCGTATTGATTTATGGACTAAAGATATGCCTGTAGATCAAATGAAGTTGTTTTTTCATCAAACTTTGGTTAGTATGGCAGACTCTTACCAAAAAGCAACCCAAGACGAAAAAATGACTCTGACTATGAGGGATTTCTGTGATTATTTTGCAGAAAAATTAGATCTAAAGAAATAAGGTTATTATTTAGTTTAAATGATTATTTTTAATGTCAACAAAAATATTTCATTTATAAACAATTTATAGGATGTATTTCCGTTAATAAAATATTAATTTAAAACACAAAAAATAAAGATGTCTTTATTAATTCAAGAGGTTACAGAAAATATTGAAGAAGAAGTTATAGAACAAAAAACACTTTCCATAATAAATTTAATAAATGAAGGTGGCCTTGGAGGACAAATAATTATTGGTATTTTATTTATTCTTTTAATAGTGGCATTATATATCTATTTTGAACGTTTGCTTGCTATTAAGCAAGGAGCTAAGGTTGATGATAATTTTATGAATCAAATTAAAGATCATGTCACAAATGGAAAAATAGAAGCAGCAAATTTATTGTGTGCTCAAGACAAATCCCCTGTGTCTGCTTTAATTCAAAAAGGAATTTCAAGAATAGGAAAACCCTTAGAAGATATCCATACAGCTATTGAAAATGCAGGAAGGTTAGAGATATATAAATTAGAGAAAAACGTTAGTGTTTTGGCAACAATTTCTGGAGTTGCTCCCATGATTGGATTTCTTGGTACAGTTATTGGAATGATTATTTCAATATTTGAAATAGCCAATTCAGGAGGTAATATTGATATAAAAACCTTAGCCGGTGGTTTGTATACTGCAATGACTACTACGGTTGCTGGTTTAGT
>CAWVSR010000096.1:0-5197 GCA_963932865.1 uncultured Kordia sp.
ATTCGATATAATAATAAAATAGCAACTACTATACCTAAACTATTCGCAAATATATCATATCCATCTGCTGAACGTTCTTTTGTGATAGTACCTTGAAGTATTTCAATGATTACTCCTGTAAAAAAAGCATATAGAGAAACCATTACTATGCTTTTATGAATTGGTTTTACAAACAAAATACCATAGGAATATGCAAACCAAACTAATGTGAAAATAAAATAAATCGTAACGTGTACTAATTTATCTAAATGATTAATAGAAACATTTAATGAGTTTTGAACAGGCATTAAACTAATAACGTACACAAAAATTGTGTACGTTATTGCTATTAAAAATATGTTCTGCTTATTAAGCACCTATTAACTCTTTGTAAGCTTCTACAGATAATAATTCCTCAAACTGAGAAACATCGTTAGCTTTTACTTTAACCATCCAACCATCACCGTAAGGATCTGTATTTACTTTCTCTGGTTCATCCTCTAAAGATTCATTAAACTCTATAACCTCTCCAGCTACAGGGATAAACAAATCAGATACAGTTTTAACTGCCTCTACAGTTCCAAATACTTCTTCTTTTTCTAAGTTTTCGTCTAAAGTATCAACTTCAACATAAACAATATCACCCAATTCTTTTTGAGCAAAATCAGTAATACCAATTGTTACTACATCACCATCAATCTTTACCCATTCATGGTCTTTTGTGTACTTTAATTCTTCTGGAAAATTCATTGTATTACTGTTTATTAGTTTTTATTTAATTACAAAAATAATTCTTAGTTGTGACTTTTCAAACTTAATGCTAAATTTTTAAAATATTTAATTCCCAAAATTATATCGCAAAGTAAACCCACCTCGCATAGTTGTTTGCGGAAAAGATGTTGAAATTTCTGATTCTGAGAAGGTGTAATCAAAATAGAACAACGTCGTAAAACTTTTACTCAAAGCATAATCAGCCTTAAATGTTCCGCTCCACAACTTTTGCCCTGCCGTAATTTGATTATTATCAATATCTAAATAACGAACAATGGTTTTATTATTTCTTAACGAAACATCTGCCTTAATATTTAAATCTCCTGATAGTGTTTGTTTATCTCCTAAAATTTTTGTCTTAAACTTTAAATCTTTAATTCGATATCCTAGGCCTAAAACATATTCTTTACCTTTAATTTCAGTTAATAAACCGTTATCCAAACTCAGTGATAATGCTCTATCTTTTTTCATTTCAACACTAAATTTAACAGAGTTTTTCATTTCCATATCAATCTTAAACAATGGAGAAAACTGTTCTGTTAAATTTACATTTGACAGAACAGTTTGGCTTTTAAAATTACCAGATTGGTCAATATCATCTGCAGGATTTGCTTGCAATTCTAAATTTGTGCTAAATTGATTAACTGTATAACCTGAATTATATCCATGTGCTAAAGAAAAACGCTTAAAGTTACTTTTAAACCATTTAAAATCCATCAAACCTGTATATTTAATTGACCAGTTTGGTAATGGTACATCTTTAAATATACCTGATTTTTGTTTACTCACATCTTTTCCTGAGTAAGCAGCTAAGAATGAAGGCAATAATACTTGCTGACTTGTTTTACCATATCCATTTGGATACCCTTCAGTATCTAAATTATCAGGGTTTGTTGTGTCTATACCTGCCTCTGAAGCCAATCTAAAAGCTACATCCTTTCTATTAGATTTAAATGTATCAAAAGTATCAGAACCAGATTCGTCACTTTTTGAAAAAGCTGTTTTTATTAAAATTGTTGAAATATTAAAATTCCCGGATGTATTTGGAGTAAGGGCTTGATAATTTCCATTCAAACCATTAGAATCAGCTCCATTAATTTCATAATTTTCAGTATAATTATGTTGGTAAGTTCTATTTGCATTTAAATCAATTTTCAACTTCCTAAAAGGTTCTAGATTTGCTGTTATATTTAACTGCTTATTTTTTGAACTTGTATACTGTTCATTAAAACTAGGGTATAATGTCAACCATCCCTTTCTAGCAGCCTCATAACGCAAATCATCCGATTGTGTTCCAAAAGTATATCCTAATGATGGCTTTAATGTACCAAAGAATCCTACATCATTTGTATACCCCGGAACATAAGTACCACTATTTTCGGTATATTTTACTTGAATTTTTTTAACAGAAGTAACTACATCTACCCCAACATTATATAACTTATTTGAAAAATTCGGTTTAGGCTTTTTTCTACTTTTTGCCTTAATTTCACCCAATTGCTCTGTTAAAGAATTAATTTTCTTATCCAGTTTTAGTTGTTTATTTACAGATAAGGAATCATTAATTTTATCTTTAAACTTATTTAATTTTTTAGTTTTTCTATCCTTTTTTGGTTTTAATGCTCTCGCGTATGTTTTTTTAAAGTTTTTCTTTTCTAAACCTACATACTTATATAATTTCTTCATATCCAATGAAGTATTCAAATCATGAGTCTGACCATTTTGAACGGAATTACCCAAATTATAAGACCTCCCAGTAGGTTCATTAAACTCATCAAGCTCTTTTACTGAAGTTAATGCATCTGAGCCTTTTTGCCATTGAAAGTCTCCTGTATAAGAATAATTAGACTTTAAAAAACTTAATATTGGTAATTTCTCCAAAGGCAATTCATAATTTAACTGAAACTGTTGTGAATGCAGGTTAGGATCTCCTGTATCAAAAAGACCATCCCAAACAGTATTTTCTTGATCAATTATACCTGACTTTGTAATGTAATTTTTAACGATATTATTTCTAGTTGCTGTGAAGTTAAACTGTAATTTTTTAGTTAAGTTATGTTGTATGTTATACTGCCAATCAAACATATAATTTCGCTTATACAAATCAGGTAAAGGAATTCCTTCAACATCATTTACATCTCTAAAACGTTGCTTGTTGTATAATCTTGAAAAATTAGAATTAAATGAAATATTTGATGGCAATAAATTAAAATTAATATCCTTTAATATTTTATAATATTTACTACTATTGGTAAATTTCATTTTCTTTAATGGTTCGATAGATTTTTCAGGAAAACCATAACCATATGTCAAACCAGTTCTCACACTTTGCTCTATATAATTCTGAACTTCATAATCACGATGATCAACCTGATTATAGGAATAGGATGCTGTGAAATTTTCGACATCATAAACTCTCGGTTTAGCATCTCCTGTTCGTTCTTTTCGAACTCCTATAAAATTAATACTTTTTCGCTTAGTAAAGTCTTCTGCTCTTTCCTTATAGAAATCTTCATTCTCAGGATCCTCATCAATAATTGTTTGTAATTCTAAGTCTTGATATAAAGGATCATACTTTGGAGTTATTAACTCTTCCCCTACACCATAATTGAATGGTATTTTAATTCCCCATTTTTTTGGTAATAGTTGACCTATATTTAAATTAGTAACAACATCATATTGTTTTACATCATCTCTACTTCTTTCATTTGGACCTTGCTCTATAGAACCAAATCCAATAGTACTTCTTTTTCCAGAAGCTGATACTGTTGCAAAATCTGCAATATTTGCATCTGCACTCAATAAAGCAGCCCAACCTCCTTTATTATCCATATCAGACAAACGCAACTCATTAAACCAAACCTCTCCACTTCTGAGTGCATTTGAATTATTCTTTATCCCAAGCATTAAATTTCGGATACTTCCTAAACTTGGGTTTCCTTTTATTGCAATTCTGTATTTAGTAGTCTCGTTAATTGGTGTATTTGGCAAACCATCAGTATCAATATCCGTAAACTCAACAAAGTTACCATCTTCGCTAACATCAAAATAAGCAATATCCGTTGAAAAAACTGCCCCTTCAATTCTTGATGCTTTTATTTTCTTTAATATATCAAGAGGTAAATCAATCTCGTTTTTTGTAGGCCAAACTTCAGTTGCTAAAGATGTATTATTTGGAGAAGGACTTAAAGGCAACTCTATTTGATAAAAGTTATTTGTTAAGTCATTACCCATTCGTAAAAAAGCAGACAAATCCCCATCATCAAACGGATACTCTGTGCCGGAAGGATCAGCAGTATTATAATTTTCTGCGTGTATAAACATTCGCATTTTTTTAAATTGCAACATGTCGATACTTATGTTTTTATAAACAGCTCTAGCGTCTTTAACTTCTAAATCATTCACCTTCATTGATAATGATTGTTCATTTTGGCGAATAACTGTATTATTATTATATAACTCTTCAAGCTGAATACCTGGAGGCATTACATAATTAGGGTTTTCTTGCGTATTTACTGCTCCAACTTCGAAATCTGTAGTATCATCATCAGGGTTTTCAGTACCTTGTAGTGACTGTGTATATGTTCTCCAATCACCTCTTACTAATTCTAATGTTCCAAAACGTAAAACAACATCTTTCTCAAAATCAGATAAAAACATTCGCATAAAACGAACGGACCTAAAATCACTAATTCCATTAACAGCTTCAGCATGAGCTCCTCTTAAAGGAACTCTAAATTGTATCCATCTTACTGCTTTTGTAGAACCATTTGGCAAGGTTACATTTCGAGTTTTTACATCTCTTACGAAATTAGATGTCAAATTCATTCCAGGTTTAATATCAAGCTCGTATTGATAATAGCTATCAATAGTATTCATGGTGTTGTCTCTATTAATATCTTCTACATCGGGTAATGTAGTGGAACCTCGATTAGTATCTGAAATACTAATAGGAGAATTTCCTTCGGTACCATTATAGTTATAATAACGTTCTAAAATAGAACCAGGAGTATTTAGATAATATACATAATTATCTCCTGCAGGATCGTTTACAGGACCATTATCAAACAAAAGTGTTCCTGTTAAAGGATCAGCATATGTTGCTTCTGCACTATTTATTAAACCATCTAAACCAACATCTTGGTTTGTTCGTGCATCTCCCTCGGAATCAAAAGCATAGATTAAAGCTTGATTTGTAGGAACACGTCCTCTGTTTGTAGAGGTTGTATTATCAATTGAACCATCTTCAGGCATTCCGTTTTCATATAGTTTACGACCATCACGTAATACATCTTCAGAAATACTTCCTAAATTTATTGTCAATTTACCTCCTGACGAAACCAATTCTACATCATCATAGTATGGATCTTGTACCCAAAACTCCATAAACTCAACATTTGATTGCTCAAAATCAGTAGTGGTTAATTGTCGTGTAATACCAGCCCAA
>CAWVSR010000097.1:0-5176 GCA_963932865.1 uncultured Kordia sp.
AGTATAAATTACTAATGTATTTGATTTATTTTTAAAATCATCAGGTACTAAAACCACTGAATCTTTAAAGTGAATAGATATTCCTAACTTTTCGAGATTCGTTGTTATTTTGGTTGGCGTTTTATCATATCCGGCAACCTGCTTTCCACTTTCATGAAAATAACGAGCAAGTGCACTCATACCGATACCACCGATACCAACAAAATAAACGTTATGTATATTATTTAAATCCACTAATTTTTTATTAATTTTTCAACTTCATCTACAATATCACTAGTTGCATTAACTAAGGCTAATTTTTTAATTTCAGTAGAGAGCTTAGCTTGCAAAACATCATCATTTATCAAGGAAACAAACTCCCTTTTAAAAGACGCATCTAGTTCTGATTCTTTTATTAACAAACCAGCCCCTAAACTTGTAACAGCTAAAGCATTTTTGGTTTGATGATCTTCTGAAACATTCGGACTTGGTATAAAAATAACTGGCTTACCTACTACACACAATTCTGAAACAGAACTTGCTCCTGAACGAGAAATAATAAAATCTGCAGCAGCATAGGCCAAATCCATTCTATTTAAAAAAGCATATGTACTAACATATTTTTCCTTATCGTGTTTTTTATATTCCTCTATATATAATTTACCTGTTTGCCATATTAATTGCACATCTTGATCTTTAAAAAAAGACAACTCGTTAGCAATTAATTGATTTATTTTCTTAGCTCCTAAACTACCTCCTAAAATCAAAATTGTCTTTTTTGAAGCATCCAATTTAAAAAATCGAATTGCTTCATTTTTTTTTGAAGATATATCTAACAAATCCTGACGTACAGGATTTCCTGTTTTTAAAATTTTACTTTCCGGAAAATACTTCCCTAAATTATCATAAGCAACACATACTTTTGCTACTTTTTTTGATAGTAACTTATTTGTTATTCCAGGAAAAGAATTTTGTTCTTGAATTAAAGAAGGTACTCCTTTTAAACTTGCCACATACAATAATGGACCACTAGCAAAACCACCCGTTCCAACAACAACATCTGGCTTAAACTTAGCAACTATCTTTTTAGCATTCCACAAACTATTTATTAACTTAAAAAAAAATAATAGATTATTTTTTGATACCAACTTACGTTGTATTCCAGAAATCCAAAGTCCTTTTATTTCATAGCCCGCAGCAGGAACTTTTTCCATCTCCATTCGATCGCTTGCGCCAATAAATAAAAACTGAGTATCAGGATGTCGTCGTTTAATTTCATCAGCAATAGCGATGGCAGGGTAAATATGCCCTCCTGTACCACCTCCTGAAACTATAACTTTAATTGATTTCATTTATTTTTAATACTTTATTAAACTACTTGACACAAAACATATCCTGCGTTAATTAATTTGTTTTTCTTTTTGACTTGAACTGACACTCAATATGATACCAAAAGCCAAGCATGTCATCCAAATAGATGTTCCTCCTGAACTTATTAAAGGTAATGTTTGGCCCGTTACAGGAAATAATTCCACTGCAACAGCCATATTTATTAATGCTTGAAATATAATTGGCAAACCAACTCCTGCTACCAATAACTTACCAAAAGTTGTTTCCGATTTGTTTAGAATAACAATTAATCTAAAAAGCAATAACATGTAGAATAATAAAATTACTATTCCAACTAAGAGCCCCCATTCTTCAACTATTATTGCGTAAATAAAATCAGACGAAGACTGTGGTAAAAAATTTTTCTGAACACTCTTACCCGGTCCTAATCCAAACATTCTTCCTGAGGCAATAGCTGTCTTAGCACGTTCTATTTGATAATCCTCTTTTGTATCCTCTCCATTTGAAAAATTTTCTATCCTATTTTGCCAAGTTTCTACCCTATTATTAAATGCATCCGGAAACGCTTTTGCCGTAAGAACAAATAATAATAGTAATGTAAGTCCAGCCCCTACAATAAGCCCCATAAATTTTAAAGGGTATCCCCCTATAAAAACCACCACCATAACCATAGAGAATATCAAGGCAGCTGTGGAGAAATTTGCAGGTAAAATTAATATTAACACAGCGCCTACTGGAATCCAAAGCTCTATAAAACTTTCTTTAAATACGATAGTTTTATCTTTAAACTTTGCCAAATATCTAGCCACATAAACCATAAGCACTACAGCCGCTAATGTAGATGTCTGAAACGAAAAACCAACAACAGGCACCCTAATCCATCTACTTGCATTTGCACCACCTATAGTAGTTCCTTGCATTAACGTAACTCCTAATAAAATAATTACTATTGGTAGTAAAACTATTGAAAGACCTTTAAATCTTTGGTATTTTATTTTATGTATTCCATATATTATTCCAAATCCTAATACTAAATGCACTACGTGTTTTAACAATAATGTAAAAGTACTTCTACCATACAAATTTGCTAAATTACTACTTGCGCTATAGACCGGTAAAAAAGAAAATATTGCCAGCAAAGCTATGATTGCCCACAATGTTCTATCTCCGCCAATATTTTTTAGTATTACACTCATTATAAACTTCTTATTGCAGCTTTAAATTGCCTTCCTCTATCTTCATAATTTTCAAATAAATCAAAACTTGCACATGCTGGGGATAACAAAACATTATCTCCTTTTTCTGCAATTTTATAAGCTATTTTAACAGCTTCAATCATTGATTCTGTTTCTACTAACACCTCTACAGTACTTGCAAAAACATGTTTTATTTTTTCATTCTCTTTTCCTAAACAAATAATTGCTTTTACCTTTTCATTTACTAATGACAGAAGCTCTGTATAGTCATTACCTTTGTCAACACCACCAACAATCCAAACAGTAGGAGATTGCATACTATCAAGCGCATAAAATGTAGCGTTAATATTTGTAGCTTTAGAATCATTAATATACTTTACATTTTGTATTTTCAATACTTGTTCTAGACGATGTTCTACTCCCTGAAAATTTGATAAACTTTCTCTTATTGTAGCTTTTCTTATTTTTAATAAGTTTGCTACAGCAGCAGAAGCCATTGCATTCTTTACATTATGTTTACCTTCTAGCGCTAAGTTTTTTACCGGCATAATTATTGTCTCTTGGTTAATTTTTAATATTATAGTATCATTTTCTAAAAAAACACCGTTTTTCAGCTTTTTAGTTAAAGAAAATGGTATCAATTTTGCTTTTATTTTGTGAGATTGTAAATACCTCTCAATTTCCAAATCATCTGCATCATAAATTAAATAATCATCAACAGTTTGATTTTTTGTTATTCTAAATTTAGAAGCTATATAATTTTCATATTTATATGCATACCTATCTAAATGATCTTCAGAAATATTAGTAATTACAGCTATATAAGGTCTAAAATTTATAATTCCATCCAACTGAAAACTACTCAACTCAAGTACATAGACAGAAGTTTCACCTTTAGCAACTTGCTTTGCAAAACTATCTCCAATATTCCCTGCAATACCAACATTAATTTCATTTTTTAATAAATGATGCGTCAATAATGTTGTGGTTGTTTTACCGTTACTTCCAGTAATACCAACAATTGTAGCCTTGGTAAACCTAGATGCAAATTCGATTTCTGAAATAACCGAGATTTGCTTCTCTAACAACTCTTGTATTAACGGAACATTATCTGGTATACCTGGGCTTTTCACAACTACATCTGCATTTAAAATAAGATGCTTCGTATGAAGTTTCTCCTCCCAATTAATATTATTTATAATCAACTTCTCTTTATAATATTGTTTGATAAGTCCTTTATCAGATACAAAAACATCATACCCTTGCTGCTTACCAAGAATTGCAGTTCCTACTCCACTTTCTCCCCCTCCTAACACAACTAGCCTTTTCATCTATCGTAATTTCAAGGTTACCATTGTTAATACCGCTAAAATTATTGCAACAATCCAAAATCGATTTACAATTTTACTTTCATGCATTCCTTTTTTCTGATAATGATGATGTAATGGAGACATTAAGAAAATACGCTTCCCTTCACCATATTTTTTCTTAGTATATTTAAAATAACTTACTTGCAATACCACTGATAAATTCTCTGCTAAAAAAACTCCACATAAAATTGGAACTAATAACTCTTTACGAACAGCAATTGCAATAACTGCAATAATTCCTCCAATTGTCAAACTACCAGTATCTCCCATAAAAACTTGAGCTGGAAAAGTATTGTACCACAGAAACCCAATTAAAGCTCCCACAAAGGCCCCTACAAAAATGGTCATTTCACCTATTCTTGGGATATACATAATATTTAAATAATCTGAAAAAATGATATTCCCTGAAAGCCAAGCAAACAATCCTAAAACTGTTACAGATATGACAGAAGTTCCTGCTGCTAATCCATCAATACCGTCTGTCAAATTCGCTCCGTTTGAAACAGCCGTTATAATAAAAATAACAACTGGAATGAATACAATCCATGCATATTTACCCCAATCCTTATTAAAAAACGTAAGTACATCAGCATAATCAAACTCATTATTTTTCAAAAAAGGAATTGTTGTTTTTGTTGACTTTGACTCAGGATAAAACTGTTTATCTACATCACCATTAACTAAAAACATTGAGCTGTTCGTGCTAACCATTGCTGTTTGCATCCTTGAAGGCACTTGCTCTTTAATCGTTACTTGGTCATTAAAATATAACACTACACCAACAATAAGCCCCAACCCTACTTGACCTAAAACCTTAAACTTCCCTTTTAAACCTTCTTTATCGTTTTTAAATTTCTTTATGTAATCATCTAAAAAACCAATTGCTCCCATCCAAACAGTAGTAACAATTAACAACAAGACATATACATTATCTAATCTAGCAAATAACAAAACAGGTATAAGTGTTGCTATTATTATAATAATCCCACCCATTGTTGGAGTACCTTGCTTTTCTTTTTGACCTTCTAAACCAAGATCTCTGACTGTTTCACCAATTTGTAACTTTCTTAAATAATTAATAATATGTTTACCAAATATCATTGATATTAACAAAGATACTATTACAGCTAATGCAGCTCTAAATGAAATAAACTGAAAAACAGACGCTCCAGTTAATTGATATTGTTTTTCTAAATATTCAAATAAATAATACAGCATATTTTATTTATTTAGTTTTATTAATAATTCTTTTACAATTTTCATATCATCAAAGTCTGACTT
>CAWVSR010000098.1:0-5170 GCA_963932865.1 uncultured Kordia sp.
GCATTTACATATCCATTTTTACGTGTAAAAGTTAATGCGTAATAAAATGCTGCTATTACCAGAATAAATGCAATGATAGATCCGGAGTGAAAAGGCATTCCTAAGCCGTTTACCAAGGACACTTCTAACCAACCGAAAAAGGATAAAGCATTAGGGAGTAATAATTTAAAAATAAAAAGTAATACTGCAATAGCAGCAATATTAGCGAGTATAAAATTCTTTACCGTTACGGTTTTATAGTTTTTAAAGAAATAAATTAAGCCAATAGCAGGAATCGTTAATAATCCCATAAAGTGTACCCCAAAGGATAATCCTATTACAAAAGCAATAATCACTAACCATTTGTTTCCTTTTGGTTTGTGCATGTCTTCTTCCCATTTTAAACCAAGCCAGAATAATAAAGACATGATAAAGGTAGCCATGGCATATACTTCTGTTTCTACGGCATTAAACCAAAATGTATCCGTAAAAGCGAATGCTAGTGCTCCAACTAAAGCACTACCCAAAACTGCAATAGCTTTGTTTTTACTTAATTCATGCATGTTTTTTACTACTAATTTTCGAGAAATCATACTAATAGTCCAAAACAAAAATAATATGGCAAAAGCACTTGAAACTACGGAAAGCATGTTGACCATTATAGCAATTTTGCTAGTGTCTCCAAAAGCGAACATGGCAAAAAACGCTCCCAACATTTGAAATAAAGGAGCTCCAGGCGGGTGTCCAACTGCTAAGTTTGCTGAGGTAGAAATGTATTCTCCTGCATCCCAAAAGCTGGCAGTAGGTTCTACACATAAACCATAGGTAATTAATGCAATTGCAAAAACCGACCAACCTAATATTTTATTCCATTTAAAAAAGTCTTTTACTGACATGTGATTTCTATTTTGAAAGTGGCTAAAGTACTAAAAAAAAAACCTTAAAATATCTTAAAGAATTGCCAAATAATTAGTTTAGCTGTAACTTTTTTGAGGTTGAAAATCAGTGTAATAAAATTAAATGTAATTTTTTACGTTAAAATATTTGTATGAATCATTATTTCTTGTAAATTTGCACCCGCAATCACGCATTGTCCCATGGTGTAATGGTAGCACTTCAGTTTTTGGTACTGTCAGTCAAGGTTCGAGTCCTTGTGGGATAACAAAGTAAAGCCTCTTCATATGAAGAGGCTTTTTTTGTATACATTAATAACAAAATTACTAAGAGCTATTTTAAAGCATGTAATTATAGGAAATAATATTATGTAAGTAATTTTCTCAGGCTTGATTTGCTTTTTTCTGTTTACTATAAAAAAAATGAAAGAGTATAAGTTTTAACATACCAATATTATTGAATATTTTTGTTGTCATACTTCTAATAGCAAATGTCTACAAAAAAAGATCCTTACGCAGCCTTACGTTTTCCAGAGTTTACTAGATTTTTACTGTTGCGTTTTGCACTAGTTTTTGGTTGGTCTATGCAATTTATTATTATAGAATGGCAAGTTTATAGTATAACCAAAGACCCTTTATCGCTGGGTATTATTGGGTTAATGGAAGTTATTCCGGCTGTTTCTATGGCATTATTTGCCGGTCATATTGTTGATCAGCGAGAAAAAAGAAATTTGTTGGCTACCTGTATTGCGGTCTTTTCTTTAATAAGTTTATTTTTATTTTTTCTAACATGGCCTATGTTTACTGAAGGATGGCCAAGTAAAACACTATTGTATGCAATATATGCCTTAGTGTTTTTTGGAGGTTTGTTACGCTCTTTTTTTGGGCCAACAATTTTTTCATTAATAGCGCTAATTGTTCCTAAAAAAGTATATCCAAATGCAGCTACTTGGAGTAGTTCTACGTGGCAAATGGCTTCTGTTTTAGGTCCGGCTTTCGCAGGTTTTTGTATACATTGGATAGGGGTGCATTGGTCATTATGCATTGTTTTTGGATTGGTATTGTTGTCTTTGGCAATTGTTTTTACCATAGGAAAAAAGCCAATTTTGAACCCGAAAATAGGGGAGCCAGTACTACAAAGTTTAAAAGAAGGAGTACGTTTTGTATACAACAGTAAGGCTATTTTTGGAGCATTAACCTTAGACATGATTTCTGTGTTATTTGGAGGTGCTGTAGCGTTATTGCCAGTATTTGCTCAGGATATTTTAAAAGTTGGTCCTGAAGGTTTTGGAGCTTTAAGAGCAGCTCCAGCAGTAGGAGCATTTTTAACAATGTTAATTACTGCTTACATACCAATTAGTAAAAATGCAGGACTCAAGCTTTTAGCAGCTGTGTTTGGTTTTGGAATTTGTATTATTGCTTTTGGGTTGTCCTCTGTGTTCTGGATATCAATAGTAGCGTTGTTTTTTAGTGGTGTTACAGATGGTGTTTCGATGGTTATTAGACAAACAATTTTACAATTAAAAACTCCAGATCATATGCGTGGTCGTGTGGCTTCTGTGAACTCTATGTTTGTAGGTTCTTCTAATGAGCTAGGAGCTTTTGAAAGTGGTGTAACAGCAAAGCTCATGGGTACTGTTACCGCTGTCGTTTTTGGAGGAGCCATGACTTTAATTACAGTAATGACTACAGCAGTTGTATCGCCATCATTTAGAGCTTTAGATCTTTCAGAAGATTTGAAAGCCCATGAAAAAGAGTGATTTTAACTACTGTTAATCAGGTCTATATGTATTCTTTATTAACATATGTTAACGGGTGTTAAATATTTTATGTAATTTTGTTTTACCTAGACAAAATTACTTATGAAACATATTATACTACTATGGTTCATGTTTTTAGCTATGCCAATATTTTCTCAAGTTGGTATAGGTACAACGAACCCCAACAACTCTGCAATGTTAGACGTTAGCTCTACAACTTCTGGTTTTTTGTTGCCTCGAATGACATCTGTGCAACGTGATGCTATTTCATTACCTGCAATAGGTTTATTAATTTTTAATACGGATAACAAGGCAATCGAGACAAACCTTGGTACTACAGTAGTTCCTAAATGGAATGAAATAGCAAATAATAATACTCAGTCTGGTACTTATAATGTAGGGTCTACAATTACTGGTTGGAATTATTATGATGTTGTTTTTGCAACTACGTTTACTGCTGTACCTGCTATTATTTTAACATTTCGAGAAGGAGTTGGTATTGATAATGCAGGCTCAAATTCTGTAACACATTTTAAAGTTGCCAATGCAGCAACTACTGGTTTTACAATTGGTGTTTATGAAACTCTTGGTACAAATGATGTATTTATAGATTGGGTTGCTATTCCCAAAACTCAGTTATAGCTATTGCACTATTAATTTTTGCTGTGCAACAATAAATTCAAATGAGAGTTCATCAAGCTTTTTATTGTTAAAAGTTGCTCCCCACGGTCCATGAATTTCTCCTTCAAACGGATAGTATGCTGAGGTTACTCCGTTTGCATCATAAATAGTTTTTAATTGTTCTGCACTACTAAATGGTACAATGGTATCCTCTGTTCCGTGGGCAATAAATATTGATGGCATGTTACTACTAAATCTTTGATAAGCATAAATTTCTTCAAGTACATCTAAGGCTACTTTTGATCCCCAATAATCAATAATTGTTTTTATAGTATAGGTCTCTTGCGTGTTAGTGTTTTCTAAACTAGGGTCTTGCATTGTGCTTAGTTCATTTTTAAAATCATCTTGAGCAGAAATTCCAGCTGTAATGGCTGTAATAGCACCTGCAGAACTTCCGCCAACAGTAATATAGTTTGTATTGATGTTATAGGTGTTTGAATTTGCTACAATCCAACGTAAAGCTGCTTTAGCGTCTCGTTGCGCAGGGTAAATAGCTAAATATTGTGCAACTTGTATACTAGGAATATTTTCAGCATAGTCAAGCCATTCTTGAGGCACAGTACCAAAATCATCTCTTAGTCTATAATCTATAGCAACAAATACCCAGCCTCTTGAGCTGTAATAGTCTGCAAGTGCTTTTATATTTAAAGCTTGTTTTGATCCTCCAATAAAACCTCCTCCATGAATAAACATATACACAGGTCGGCTTTTAGTATTGTTGTTAGGTTTGTATACATCTAGCTTTAACGGTATTGAAGTTGGGGTTGAACTGTTAATACTAGTGTGGCTTAATCCTTGGCCATAAATAATATTTTCCTCTAAGGTAACTTCAAAAGTAGGTAACGCTTGTACAATAGGAATTTCGCTATTATAGCCATTAACCTCTTTACTATCATCACTATTACAAGAGAAAAATAGGTAAAGTATGAGAGTGTTATATAGAAAAAATTTCATTGGTAAGTTGTCTTAGTACTTCAAGCTATCTAAATAAAAATAAACTAACTTAGGAATAGACTATTTTTTAAGGGGGTTTTGTTTATGAACTTTTAGATTTTTTAATTCATCTTCTTCTAAAATCCAATTACTGTGTTTAAAAGTATTCCATTCTACTTTTGCTAAATCAATCTTAGGATCTATAAAGGCTTTGAATTTTCCGCCATTGATACTCACTTTACTATTTAGGGCATAAATTTCAACGTCTTTACCTTTTTCTTGGTGTTGTTTTTTCAAACGTTGAACAAATTGCCAAATAACATCAGGCTTTGTTGCTAATAATCTACGTTGTTTTTTACTCACTAATTTATGTTGTGATACATATGAGCTTTTACCTGTTGCTTTGTCAATAACTTTATAATTTATACTTCCAGATTTAGTTCGTAACATCATCCGCCAACTTAAACGATGTCCTTCTTCGGTTCTTAAAACATCACCAGGTATAAACCAATGACGAATGGGAAGTAGAAGTTGGAGAGTAAAATAAACAGCTAAAATAGGTTTTAATATTTTCGCATAATTAGGAACGATAACTTCATTAGAATCGTAAAAAGGTTTTTGTTTTAAAAAAAGGCGATGAATTGTTTTTCCATCAAAAAAGAACAGACAAAATGCTAACGATAAAAATGGAAAAATACCTACTTGAAATACAATGGCATTAAACATGTGAAAGAAAATACCGAGAACAAAACCTATTTTTCGTGTTGGTTTGTATAATAAAATAGGGATGATCAATCCATCAAAAGCAATTCCTCCATAGGCTAAAATATAGTGTACCCAACTTTCCTGTAATACATCTCCTATAACATAATAATGTTTTTTTGAAGCCATTAAAAGTTTCATTACTGAAGTGTCTAGCCAACC
>CAWVSR010000099.1:0-5169 GCA_963932865.1 uncultured Kordia sp.
AAAAAAGTATCTCTGGAGGTGCATTTATTACATATATGGGATTAGCATATTTAATCTTAACACCTGCAAAAGCAATGGCTAAAGCTAGCCATGCTATACAAGCAGGTAATGCCGCTTCTGAAAGAGTACAGTTTATTTTAGAGGCTGAAAATCCATTAAAAGACATTAATAATGCTTCAGTTATTCAAGAATTTAATCATGAAATAAAGTTTAACAACATCTCTTTCAAATACGACAATGAATATGTTTTAAAAGATTTTTCTTTAACTCTTCCAAAAGGAAAAACAGTCGCTTTAGTTGGAGAATCTGGTAGTGGAAAATCTACACTTGCAAAACTAATTACTCGTTTTTATGACGTTAATGAAGGAACTATCACTTTTGACGGTATTAATATTAAAAATGTTACAACAAAGTCTTTAAGACAACAGATGGGTATTGTAGCTCAAGATTCTATATTGTTCAATGATAGTATTTCAAACAACATTTCATTAGGAATTGAAAACACCAATGAAAATTCAATTATTCATGCTGCTAAAATTGCAAACGCACATAATTATATTTCTGAATTTCCTGAAGGTTACAATACCAATGTAGGTGACGGAGGTAGCTCTTTATCTGGAGGACAGCGACAAAGAGTTGCAATTGCTAGAGCAGTCATGAAAAACCCCCCTATTATGATTTTGGATGAAGCTACATCAGCTCTTGACACCGAATCTGAAAAGGTTGTACAAGATGCTCTTGAAAATATGATGGAAAATAAAACCTCATTAGTTATTGCGCATCGATTATCTACTGTAAAAAATGCGGATTTAATTGTTGTAATGAAAAAAGGTAGGATTGTAGAGCAAGGTACTCATCAAGAACTACTTAGTTTTGATGGTACTTACACCAATTTAGTTAAATTACAATCCTTAGAAATTTCTAATATTTAACTGCTAATTATTTAAAATTAAACCTTTTACATTAAAAAAGGAATGCACCAAGAATTAAAAAACTGCATCGAACACTTAAAAAAAGGTGGACTCATACTCTACCCTACAGATACATTATGGGGCATAGGTTGCGATGCAAATAACCCTGAAGCTATTAAAAAAATATATGCTTTAAAAAAGCGTATAAACAGTAAAGCTCTTATTTGTCTAGTTGCGGATGATAGAATGCTTTCAAGGTACATAAAAGATATTCCTGAAGTAGCATATGATATTATTGAAGTAGCAGAAAACCCTACCACCATTATTTATGATAACCCTGTAAATATTGCTTCAAATTTAATTGCTACAGATAACTCTATCGGTATTAGAATACCTGATGATGAATTTTGTTATCAATTACTTCGCAAATTTAATGGAGCCATTGTTTCGACTTCTGCTAATATTTCCGGACATCCAAGCCCCAAAGAATTCTCAGAAATAAGCAATGATATTTTAAAAGGTGTCGACTATGTTGTAAATTTGTGTCACGATAAAAAAGACACAAAACCATCCTCAATTATTAAATTAAGTAGTAATGGTTTGGTTACAATCATCAGGGAATAATGTCAAAACAAAAGAATTTTAAAGAAGCGCTTTCACATCCTATTTTCAAAACTATACAAGAAGCATCTACCCTTTTGAATGTAGAGACTTATGTAATTGGTGGGTTTGTTAGAGATTTTATTCTAAAAAGAGGAGACGCCAAGGATATTGACATAGTAGCTATAGGTAGCGGTATTGAATTGGCAAAAAAGGTTGCAACACTTTTACCTAATAATCCAAAAGTACAAGTGTTTAAAACATATGGTACTGCAATGCTACGTTCTAACGATATTGAAATTGAATTTGTCGGCGCACGTAAAGAATCGTATGCTAAAGATAGTAGAAATCCAATAGTTGAAAATGGCTCTTTAGAGGACGATCAAAACAGAAGAGACTTTACAATTAACGCGTTAGCATTAAGTTTAACTAAAAATAATTTTGGTGATTTGTTAGATTCCTTTGATGGTTACACCCATTTAAATGAACAACTATTAAAAACACCTTTAAACCCAGATATTACATACTCAGATGATCCGTTACGAATGATGCGTGCTATTCGTTTTGCAACTCAATTAAATTTTAAAATTGAATTAGAGTCTTTACAAGCAATATCACGAAATCATGATCGAATAAACATTATTACGAAAGAACGTATTGTTGATGAATTAAATAAGATAATGAACACTCCAAAACCTTCTATTGGATTTTTATTATTAGAAGAAACAGGCTTGTTAGCTCATCTTATACCTGAATTACTTGACTTAAAAGGTGTTGATGAAGTAGAAGGTCAATTGCACAAAGATAATTTTTATCACACACTAGAAGTTGTTGATAATATTGCGAAAACAACCAATAACCTTTGGTTACGTTGGGCTGCATTGTTGCATGATATTGGTAAAGCTCCCACAAAAAAGTTTAGTAAAAAAGTAGGCTGGACGTTTCATGGACACGAATTTGTAGGCTCAAAAATGGTTTACAAATTATTTAAGAGATTAAAAATGCCATTGAATGATAAAATGAAATTCGTTCAAAAAATGGTTTTAATGAGTTCTAGACCAATCGTTATTGCAGATAATAATACTACTGATTCTGCTGTTAGAAGATTAGTTTTTGATGCTGGTGAAAACATAGAGGATTTAATGACGCTATGTGAAGCAGATATTACAACTAAAAACCAAAAGAAATTTAAGCGTTATCATAATAATTTTAAAATCGTAAGAGATAAAATTATTGAAGTAGAAGAACGTGATCAAGTCAGAAATTTTCAACCTCCTGTTACTGGAGAAGAAATTATGGAAACATTTAATTTGAAACCTTGCAGAGAAATTGGTCAGATTAAAGAAACAATTAAAGAAGCAATTCTTGAAGGAGAAATTGCTAATGATCACGAAGAAGCAAAAGCATTAATGCTAAAAAGAGGTATTGAACTTGGTTTACAACCTAAATAAAAAATATGTTACAACGTTTTAATAAACTTGCTAAAATATCACTCGTTTGTATTTACCTTATCATTATCGCGGGAGCGGTTGTAAGAATGACTGGGTCAGGAATGGGGTGTCCAGACTGGCCTAAATGCTTTGGCTATTACATACCTCCTACTGAAGTTTCTGGTATTCAATTTAAACCTGAACATCAGTACAAATCAGGTCATGTTATTCAATTTAACGATGTTTTCTATTATGCAAAAAACGATTTTATATCTACAAATAAATTAGATTTAAATAATTGGGAGAAAAACACCAAACATAGTTACAATACTTTTAATGTAACTCATACATGGATTGAATATATAAACCGACTATTTACTGCATTAGCAGGAATTCCTATTTTATTGCTATTTTTTGTATCCTTTAGGCTTTGGAAAAGCAAAAAACACTTAACCATTGCTAGCATCCTTGTTCTTTTAGGTATGGGGTTTGAAGCCTGGCTAGGAAAAACTGTTGTTGACTCAAATTTGTTGCCATACAAAATAACAATACACATGATGGGTTCTTTCATCATTATTGCTCTGTTGCTTTATTGTATCTATAAATCTCAAAAAAACAAATCAATTAATTTTCCACCTCTTTTTAAATTTGTTTTAATTGGGAGTATATCATTAACTTTTATTCAAGTTTTTTTAGGAACTCAAGTAAGACAATTTGTTGATGAGCAAGTATTAAATATTGGTTATGAAAAACATTTGTGGTTAGAAAATCCAAACACTCAATTCTACATTCACAGAACCTTATCAATACTGGTTATTCTTGTCAATGTATGGCTATATATTATGAATAAAAAGGAGAAAATAGATTCTCCATTAATAAAGTATATAATTCTAGTTTTAGCTGGTGAGGTTATTACCGGTATATTAATGTATTATTTAAACTTTCCTTTTACAACACAACCTTTACACCTAGTATTATCTGCTATACTATTTGGGTTACAGTTTTACTTAATATTAAATACAATATCTAGAAAACGAATAAACACTTAATTATTTTTAAAATAAGTAGAATCCAATTTAAAATCATAATTATTATTCATAGCACATGAACTTGCAACTAGGATAATACATTAACTATATTTGCCAAATAATTTTTTATACTATGATATACCGCTTTAGAGTTATATTAGACGACAAAGATGATGTTTTTAGAGACATTGAAATAAAAGCAGACGCTACTGCTGAGGATTTTCATAATTCAATTGTTCAAGCCTTTGGTTTTGAAGGTGGAGAAATGGCATCTTTTTACGTTAGTGATGATGAATGGAGCCAAGGAGAAGAAGTTGCTTTATTTGATATGAATGAAGGAGGTGATGATTTACGTATCATGAATGAAACTTCATTAGATGATATCGTTACAGAACATGATAGAAGACTAATTTATGTTTATGATTTTTTTAATATGTGGACGTTTCTTGTTGAATTAGCTGAAATAGCAGAACCAATAGATAGTACTAGCTATCCTAATTTAATGTACAGTCATGGCGTATTACCAGACAGTCCTCCTGAAAAAGTATTTGAAGCCGAAAAAAATGATCAAAATGAAAATAATGAATTTGATGGTTTCAATGACTTAGAAGAAGATTCTTATGATAACTATGATGATTTATGGGCTTAAATCTTATTGATCTAAAATAAAACAGTTTTACAAATTAAATACTAATTAATGATTAATTTATACCAAACTAACATAGACAGCTTATCAATACATAGAGTTGGTAACAAAAGTAAAACTGAAGGTGCTTTTTTATCAAAAGAACCTTATCAATTAGATGATGAGTTAATGCCACTATTAAAAGATTTTTTCTTCAAACCATTTAGAGAAAAAGAAGAAAATTATTTTCAATTTGCTAATGAAGTAGATTTAGAGTTTAACGAATTACACAAAATAGCTACCGATGTATTTTTAAACCCAAGTTCTATTCACGAGGCTTCACAGAAAATAACAACTCATTTATACGATCAATCAATGCATCCTCATATAAAAAGTGGAGAGGTATACGTTGCGTATTTAAAAAACTTAGTCATTGATAATGAAAAAGTAGATGGTATAGGAATTTTTAAAAGCGAACTGCAACATGATTTTTTACAATTTAAGGAAGAAGACGAAAGTTTAAACGCCATATTACAGCAAGGAATAAACCTTAAAAAACTTGATAAAGGGTGTAT
>CAWVSR010000100.1:0-5116 GCA_963932865.1 uncultured Kordia sp.
CATATTGACCTGTAAAATCCTCATGGTGTAAATGCAACCAATCATACGCTACTAAAGCATTTTGTAAAACCTCTTTGTCATAAATTTTTTGATATGGAATTTCTGCAAAGGTTAATGCCATTGTTACAGCATCATCCCAAGGTACATTTGAATTGGGTGCGTATACTGCTATTCTAGGAGCCTTTTCTAAAACAACTGCCTCTTGATTTAAAGATGGGCTACTAATTTCAAGAAGGATTTTTTCTGTTTTTGAGTCTGAAAGCACCTCAAAGGAAACTCCCCTGACAGTACATTCTTTTCGAGTTTCATTAGTATCAGCTAACAAAAAAGCTCCTCCCCTATAGTTTAGCAACCACTTTACCTTTTGATTCTTCTCTAGTAACCAATAACTAATTCCATAAGCTTTTAAATGATTCTTTTGAGTGTCAGAATCCATTGGAATTAGCAAATAAGAAGCATTGTTACTAATTGAATATAACAAAACTATTATCAGTAATATTTTATTTTTCATAATTAAAATTACTGAAAAAAATTAAAATAATTTATTTTTCTATCTAAAAAGGAACTTCATCTTCATTAAATCCTTGATTTGAATTCATATTACTCCCAAAGGCATCTTGAGCACTTGGAAGAGAGTCTGTACCAAAAGGATTGTCATTCATTGAAGATTGCATTTCAAAAGGTGTACTAAAATCATCTAAATTATCAAACTTACCTAAATGTCCAATAAATTTAAGTCTGATGTTTTCTAAACCACCATTTCTATGTTTTGCAATAATTAATTCTCCTTGTCCATCGGTTGGCGATCTTTCGTCGTCATCCCATTCATCTATCTTATAATATTCAGGACGATAAATAAACGATACTATATCTGCATCTTGCTCTATTGCTCCAGATTCCCTTAAATCGGAAAGTAATGGTCTTTTACTTCCTCCTCTAGACTCAACAGCACGCGAAAGTTGTGACAAGGCAATAACCGGTATTTCAAGTTCTTTTGCTAAAGCTTTTAAGTTTCTTGAAATTGTAGAAATTTCTTGTTCTCGATTTCCTGTCTTATTTGATCCTCCTGCTGTCATTAATTGCAAGTAATCAATCATAATAATTTTTATATCATGCTGTGATGCTAAACGCCTAGCTTTTGCTCTTAAATCAAAAATAGATAATGATGGTGTATCATCTATAAACAATGGTGCTTTTTCTAAATTTTTTACTTTTACATTTAATTGCTCCCATTCATGTTTTTCTAACTTACCTGTTCGTAATTTTTCTGACGAAAGACCTGTTTCTGAAGAAATTAAACGTGTGATTAATTGAACGGAAGACATCTCTAATGAAAAGAATGCAACACCTTTATTAGCATCTACAGCAATATTACGAGCCATTGTTAAAGTTAAAGCTGTTTTACCCATACCAGGACGAGCAGCAATAATTATCAAATCTGATGGTTGCCAACCCGATGTTAACGCGTCTAACTTATTAAAACCTGTTGGTGTACCACTAGTACCATCTTTTTGAGAAATTTCTTCTATTTTCTTTTTTGCAAGATGTACCAAGTCTCTTGCAGATTCTGAAGACTTTTTAATATTCCCTTGTGTAACTTCATATAACTTTGCTTCTGCATTATCTAATAAATCAAATACATCTTTAGTTTCATCATAAGCCTCTTCAATAATTTCACTAGAAATTTTTATTAAGCTTCGCTGAATAAATTTTTGTAAAATTATACGTGCATGAAATTCTATATGAGCTGAAGAGGATACTTTTTGGGTAAGAGAAATTAAATAAAAATCTCCTCCAACTAATTTTAATTTTTCATCTTTTTTAAGTTGATGCGAAACCGTTAATAAATCCACTGGTTCAGAATTTTCGAAGAGTGTAAATATAGCTTCAAAAATAAACTGATTGGCTTGTTTGTAAAAAGCTTCAGGATGTAAAATATCAATAACATCATCAACACCTTTTTTATCAATCATCATTGCACCAAGCACAACCTCTTCTAAGTCAATTGCTTGGGGTGGTATTTTACCTTTTTCTAAGTTAATTAGAGTACTTTTATCTACTTGATATCCTTTTACAAAATTTGGGTTTTCCATAGCTACGAATATAGGGAATTATAAAACTTCTTAAAGTTTTAATAGTTGACACTTAATTAACAATTGCAATGTTAATAAGTTGTTTTAAGTGTTAATAACGATAAAAAAACCGGAGTAATAACTCCGGTTTTTTTATCTCTGTGGGTTTTACTGAAATTTACTCATCAAAAACACCCATATTAGAATACTTTTCCATTCTTTGAGCGACAAGATCCTTTGGTGATAACTTTTTAAACTCATTAAAAGAGTTAATTATTGCACTAGATACAACTTCATATGTTTTCTCTTTATCTCTATGTGCTCCTCCTAATGGTTCTTTTACAATTTGATCTACTAAACCTAATTTTTCCATATCATCAGCAGTTAACTTTAAAGCATCAGCAGCTTGTTCTTTATACTCCCAACTTCTCCATAGTATAGACGAACAAGATTCTGGTGAGATAACAGAGTACCAAGTGTTTTCTAACATTAGTACTTTATCTCCAACACCTATACCTAAAGCTCCACCAGAGGCTCCTTCGCCGATAATAACACAAATAATTGGCACTTTAAGACGTGTCATTTCTAGAATATTTCTTGCAATAGCTTCTCCCTGCCCTCTTTCCTCTGCTTCTAAACCAGGGTAAGCACCAGGAGTGTCAATAAAAGTAACAACAGGGATACCAAATTTTTCTGCAGATTTCATTAATCGCAAAGCCTTACGGTAACCTTCTGGATTTGCCATACCAAAATTTCGGTACTGACGAGTTTTCGTGTTAAATCCTTTTTGTTGTCCGATGATCATAAATGATTGACCACCTATTTTACCTAAACCACCAATCATTGCTTTATCATCACGAACATTTCTATCGCCATGTAATTCAACAAATTCATCACCACAAATAGCTTTAATATAATCAAGCGTATAAGGTCTTGCAGGATGTCTTGACATTTGAACTCTTTGCCAAGGGGTTAGGTTTGAATATATTTCTTTTTTCTTTTCTAAAATCTTTTTTTGAATTTGACTACGAGTTTCAGTAACATCTACATCACTTTCTTTACCTAAAACTGCACATTTTTCTAATTGGTCCTCTAACTCCTGAATAGGAAGTTCAAAATCTAAATATTCCATAATAATCTCTAGTGGTTATTAATTAGCAAAGCAAATATAAAAACTTTACTAATGAAACTATATTTTTAATAAGGTTTTGTTATATATTTTAAAACTAAACTTTGTTTTTTTTTAGCCTCTTCTTTTTTGCTGTTTTTAAAACACCATTAACTATTACTGTTAATAAAATTAAACCTGCTCCAACATAAAATGAAGCCGACATTTTTTCGTTTTCAGGAAATAATATAATGGCTAATATAATTGCATATATAGGCTCTAAATTTATCGTTAACATTACAGTAAATGGACTCAGTTTTTTTAATAATTCAACAGAAACTATAAAAGCATATGCCGTACAAAAACTACTCAAAATGAATAACCATAAATAGTCTAATGGATCTAAATTAAAAAAATCTCTTTCTAATAATTCTCCATTAAAAACTAAAAAAATACTTATTGCTAAAACTCCAAATAGAATTTCATAAAACGAAATTACTGATGCACTTTTTTCTTTTACAAAATCGGCATTTAAAACTGAAAACACTGCGGATAAAAAAGATGATAATAATGCTACTAACATTCCAAATTGTAAACTAATTTCAGCATTGTAAATTATATACAATCCTAGTATTGCAAGAACACCAAAAATTAATTCATAAAGATTAATTTTTTTCTTTTTATACAATGCTTCTATAAAAATAGTGAAAAAAGCACCTGTACTCATTGTTGCAAGAGCAATTGATATATTAGAAATTTTTATTGCATAGAAAAATGTAACCCAATGAACAGCAATTACAACTCCTCCAATAACATAATTTATACATTGACGTTTTGTAATATCAATGGAAATTTTCTTAATTTTTATATATATAAATATAAATACTGTTGCTAAAAACATTCTATACCAAACAAGAGGAATTGCGTCTATAGAAAGTAATTTTCCTAAAATTGCGGTAAAACCCCAAATAAATACAATTAAATGTAAATGAAGGTAACTTTTAAGTTTATCGTTTTGCATTATGTAATAAGTAAATAGCTAATAATCCAAAAGTAATATTTGGAAGCCAAACAGCTAATAGAGGGTTAAAACCAGATTGATCTGCCATTACACTAAATATTTTATCTATGAAAATAAAAATAAAAGCCAAGGCTATTCCTAAAGCTAAATTAACTCCCATTCCCCCTCTACGTTTCATAGCCGAAACTGCAACCGCTATAATAGTAAGAATAAATGCCGAAACAGGAATACTCCATCTTTTATGTTTCACAACTATATAACGACTTACAAAACTAGAACCTCTTTTCTTTTCTTTTTCAATAAATTCATTAAGTTCTTTATAACTTTTTGTTTCAGCTATATACTTAACAGGGGTTAAATCATCAAGATCAAAATCAAAAACGGTATCTTTTCTTGTCTTCCTTATAATTTCATCATGGGTTTCTCCAATATTTCTTCTAACATACTGAGTTAACTTATAAGAAGAATCTTTTTCTCTAAACTTAATTTTAACAGCTTCTATTTTGTGTGTTAATTTATTTCCTTCAAAATGTTCTAATGTGAAATTATAACCTGTTTTATTTTTAGAATCAAAATTTGAAACATAAATATATTCTTTATCATTTATTTGTCTAAAAGTAACACCTTCATCTTTGTCTTTTCTATACTTATGAAGGTATTCATACTTAAACTCATTATATTCTTTGCTTGAATTAGGAAGCACATACATTCCAACTAAAAAAAAGAAAATCGCTACAATAGATGCACCTATAATATAAGGTCGTAAAAACCTATTAAAAGAAACTCCTGAACTTAATATTGCTATAATTTCAGTTTTATTAGCAAGTTTAGAAGTAAACCAAATAACGGATAAAAATAAAAACAATGGAAAAAGTAAGTACCCAATGTATATTGTAAAGTTATAATAGAAATAAA
>CAWVSR010000101.1:0-5112 GCA_963932865.1 uncultured Kordia sp.
TGCGTAAACTGATTTTATTGCGCCTTCTTGTGCACTTAATTCCATTACCTTTTTTGGCAAATCAGTCGCAGTTATAACCACTTCTAAATCAGATTCTAAACTTGCATATTCAGTTTTTATATTTGCTACTTCAATTGCAAGATCATTTTTAAAAGCATCTACATTAATTTTATCTACTACAAGTGTAGCAAAACTTTCTCTAGGAATTGCGTTACGTAAACTTCCTCCTTTTATAGAAGATACACGTAAACCATATTTTTCATAACCTTTAAATAATAAACGGTTCATGAATACATTCGCGTTTCCTAAACCTTTTATAATATCCATTCCTGAATGCCCTCCATTCAAGCCTTTTATTTCTATAGAAAATCCTAAAGTATCATCAGGTGTATTCTCTTCAGAATATGTTTTTGTAGCAGTAATATCAATACCTCCTGCACAACCTACTCCTATTTCATCATCTTCTTCAGTATCTAAATTTAAAAGAATTTCACCTTGCAACAATCCTCCTTTCAAACCAATAGCACCAGTCATCCCTGTTTCTTCGTCAATAGTAAACAAAGCTTCTAAAGCAGGATGCTGAATAGTTTTAGATTCTAATACAGCCATTATAGTTGCTACTCCTAAGCCGTTATCTGCACCTAAAGTAGTTCCTTTTGCTCGAACCCAATCACCATCTACATACATTTCAATTCCTTGTGTATCAAAATCAAAGATTGTATCTGCATTTTTTTGGTGTACCATATCTAAGTGTGATTGAAGTACAACGGCTTTTCTATCTTCCATACCTGGAGTAGCTGGCTTTCTTACAATTACATTACCTACAGTATCTATTACAGTTTCTAAACCTAAATCTTCTCCAAATTTTTTGATAAATGCAATTACACGCTCTTCTTTTTTAGACGGACGAGGTACTGCATTTAAATCTGCAAACTTATTCCATAAAGCTTTTGGTTCTAACTCTCTTATTTCTTGACTCATTCGTTCTTATTTTTTATAATTCAAAGATAGTGAGTTTTTATACAATTTCTATATTCCAATGATTCCTGATTTATTAATTTTAGTTAAATTTATCTTCATAAAAAAATAAACAAACAAAACACAAAAGTTGACATTTCCTAAAAACAAAAAACTTTACATAGCAGCATTACTCCCTATACAAATAGTAATTGTTAAAATATTAGCGAGGTTTCCAGATCTAATTGAAAAATATTACAGTAATGGTTTATATCAATTTACTTCGAAAACATCTCGCTATTTATTAGGATGGATTCCTTTTTCTATAGGTGATTTATTTTATGCTTTTTTGATTTTGTATATATTAAAATCCATAATAAAAAACAGACAATTTCTCCACCAAAAGCCCTTACACACAATCACTTCTGTTTTAGCTTTCTTATCCGTAATTTATTTTGCATTCAATATACTGTGGGGTTTAAATTATTATCGAAACCCAATTTCAAAAACGTTAAATATCGAGACTGATTACACAACTCAAGAGTTACTTAAAGTTACTGAAATACTTATTGAAAATTCAAATAAAATTCATTCGAAAGTTGCGAAAAATGATACTACAAAAGCAATCATTACAAAAAATAGAAATCAACTATTTGATAGTACAATTGATGGGTACAATGAATTACAAAAAAAACATCCGTTTTTAAAATACACTCCTAAAAGTATTAAAAAATCTGTTTGGTCATTACCACTAACGTACATGGGATACAGTGGCTACCTTAACCCATTTACTAATGAAGCTCAAGTAAACAGTAAGATTCCTAAATATTATTTCCCTTTTGTAAGCTGTCATGAGCAAGGCCACCAAATAGGTTATGCAGCAGAAAACGAAACAAATTTTATCGGGTACTTGGCTTGTATGAAAAACCCTGATAAAGCTTTTAATTATGCCGGAATAACATTTGCAGTTCGATATTGTTTAAATGAGGTGTATAGAA
Source organism: uncultured Kordia sp. (assembly GCA_963932865.1). Lineage (GTDB taxonomy): Bacteria > Bacteroidota > Bacteroidia > Flavobacteriales > Flavobacteriaceae. Next base: position 1,956 of record CAWVSR010000101.1, read on the forward strand.
GAGACCAAAAATCATATGAGACTTTAATTAAAAAACTAAATATTGGTATTAAAAAGGACTTTAAAGAAAGTCAAGATTTTTGGGAAGATTACCAAAACCCCGCAGAAGTTATTTTTAAAAAAACATATGATCTGTTTTTAAAAAGTAATAATCAACAAAAAGGAATTAAAAGTTATAGTTACGTTGTCGCATTAATTGTCAATTATGAATTAAACAAACTAGAAAATAACGAATAATGTAATTTACACATCAATTACATTGAAATGTTAAAGAAATCTTAAACCAAGACTTTCTTATTTATGTTCTTTATATTTAAAAAATCAACAGAAAATTACTATATACTATGAATAAAATTAAGCTCTGTATACTTTTATTTTGCATTACAAGCATTTCATTTTCGCAGGAGTACTACCCAAAAACAAACGGAGTTAAAACTCCAGAAAAATCTTCAACTGTTTTTTTAAATGCAACAATATATGTGAGTCCTACTGAAATTATAAAAAATGGAACCTTAATTATTGAAAATAATAAAATTGTTGCAGTAGGAAAAAACATTTCAATACCAAGCAATGTTGAAAAAATTGATCTAAAAGGAAAAACAATTTATCCTTCATTTATAGATATTTATAGCTCATTTGGAATAAAAAAAGTAAAAAAAGCAGCAGGGTTAAAATCTCCTCAATATGATGCTAATCGAAAAGGGTATTATTGGAATGACCATATTAGACCCGAAACCAATTCTTTTAAATCATTTGAATATGATCAGAAAAAAGGAGAGGAATTACTAAAAGCAGGTTTTGGTATCGTAAATACTCACATAGAAGATGCTGTTCTCCAAGGTACAGGTACTTTAGTAGCACTAAACCAAAAGGGAAGTCTAGCATCCCAAATTATTGAAGAAAAATCAGCTCAATATTTTTCATTTAGTAAAAGTAAATTATCTAACCAGTCCTACCCTAGCTCTATCATGGGAGGAATGGCTTTAATCAGGCAATTACATCATGATGCTGATTGGTACAGTAAAGGAAATATTGACATTAAAGACATGTCTATAGAAGCGTTTTTAAAAAATAAAAATCAATTACAAATTTTCAATGCTGGCAATTGGCTAAATGATTTAAGAGTTCATAAACTCGGTGCTGAATTTGGAGTAAATTACACTATTTTAGGTGGTGGAGATGAATACCAAAGAATAGAAAACATTAAAGCCACCAACAAAACCTATATTTTACCTATTAATTTTCCAAAGGCGTATGATGTAGAAAATCCATTTCAAGCAGCAAAAGTTTCTTTAAAAGATATGAAACATTGGAACTTAGCTCCTTCAAATCCAAGTTATTTTTCAAAAAACAACATTCCTTTTGCTTTAACAACTCACAAACTAAAATCTGTTAAAGATTTTTATTCAAATATTCAAAAAGCAATCAAACATGGATTAACAAAAACAGAAGCCCTCACTGCTCTTACTACTACACCTGCTAGACTTCTTGGCAAGACAAACGAAATTGGAAGTTTAAGAAAAGGAAACTATGCAAACTTTATGATTACTTCAGGAGACTTTTTTGATTCCAAAACAACACTTTTTGAACATTGGGTTATGGGAAATAAAAACTCCTTTACTGACATGAATTCAAAAAATATTAGTGGGAAGTATGATGTTTCAATCAATAATGAAAAGTATGTACTTAAAATTACAGGGAAAAGTCCAAAATTTAAAGCTGAGTTAAAAAAAGACACATTAAGACTCGCTAGTAAAATGACTTTTAAAGAAGACTGGCTGAATATTTATTTCTCAGAAAAAGAATCTAAATCATATACTCGATTAATTGCTAAAATATCCGAAGAGAAAAAATCAATTAACGGAAAAGCTATTTTAGCTGATGGAACTGAAACTACATTTATCGGGAATTATAGTGAATTAGTAGAAAAGAAAAAAGAGAGAAAAGAAGAAAAGAATACTACTACTGCTCTTGTTGATGTTTCCTATCCGAATATGGGTTATGGGTTTAAAACAAAACCTAAACAAGAAACGATTTTATTTAAAAACATTACGGTATGGACAAATGAAAAAGAAGGTATTATTAAAAATACTGATGTATTGCTTAGTGATGGTAAAATAAAAAAAATAGGAAAAAATATTACCTCTAATAAAGCTACAATTATAGATGGAACAGGAAAACACTTAACAGCAGGAATAGTAGACGAACACTCTCATATAGCTACTTCATCTGTTAACGAAGGAGGTCAAAACTCTTCTGCGGAAGTAACTATTGAAGATGTTGTAAAATCTAATGATATTAATATCTATAGAAATTTAGCGGGCGGAGTAACAACAATTCAAATTTTACACGGTTCTGCAAATCCTATTGGAGGGCGATCGGCTTTAGTGAAATTAAAATGGGGAGAAACTCCAGACAAAATGCTTATTCCTAATGCTCCAAAAGCAATTAAATTTGCACTTGGAGAGAATGTAAAGCAAAGTAATTGGCAGAGCTTTTCTAGATTTCCACAAACACGAATGGGAGTTGAACAAGTTTATATAGACTACTTTACACGTGCAAAAGAATATGATTTGAAAAAGAAAAGTGGTGTCCCTTTTAGAAAAGATGATGAATTAGAGACTATTGCTGAAATTATAAATAAAGAGCGTTTTGTAACCTGTCATTCATATATACAAAGTGAGATAAATATGTTAATGAAAGTTGCAGAAAAATTTAATTTCAACATCAATACATTTACACATATTTTAGAAGGATATAAGGTAGCTGATAAAATGAAAAAACATGGTGTTGGGGCCTCAACTTTTAGTGATTGGTGGGCTTACAAATATGAAGTAAATGATGCCATACCATATAATGGAGCAATTCTACACAACCAAGGAATTACAGTGGCATTTAATTCTGATGATGCTGAAATGAGTAGACGTTTAAATCAAGAAGCAGCAAAAGCGGTTAAATATGGTAATGTTTCAGAAGAGGAAGCTTGGAAATTTGTAACATTAAACCCTGCTAAATTATTACACCTTGATAAAAACATAGGAAGCATTAAAATTGGTAAAGATGCTGATGTGGTACTTTGGAATACAAATCCATTATCAATTTACGCCAAAGCAGAAAAAACTATTATTGAAGGAGTTGTTTATTTTGACATAGAAACT
>CAWVSR010000102.1:0-4805 GCA_963932865.1 uncultured Kordia sp.
TAATGAATATCTTTACTTTTGATCAAGTGGCTAGAGTTTTAACTGTTTTGGAAGAGGCTGACGGAATTTCTAATCTGCCTCATTCTGAGGTTGCTAGTACTGCTCCTAGAATATTTTTTGGTCAGAATACTTTTAATCAATTAGAAGGAAGTACATGTTCTTTTCGTGATATTAATGTTGATGTAAAAATGCTTTTTGCTGCAAATGCTAATGCAACAGTAACTTTTATAAAAAGTGGTACTGCTACTGATAATGCTGATTATGAAATTTTAACTCCCTCTGTTTCTTTTACAGCTGGTTTAGCATCAGTACAAACTTTAACATTACGTATTTATGAGGATGATTTTATCGAATCTGAAGAAACAATCATTATTAACATGAATTTATCTACTTCTGGAGATGCTGTTTTAGCTAGTGACGGTTCGCAAACTTTAACTTTAACTTTAACAGATGATGATATTGTTCCAAATTCTGGTTCTAATATTATTTTAGTTAATGAAGGTTTTGAAGGTTATAATGATTTTATTATAGATAATATTGGTGCTTGGTTGACTATAGATGATGATGGTTTAAACACATATACAGGTGGTACCCCAACTGGAGAAAATCCTAACTGGAGCAATGCTGGCGAACCGATGGCTTTTCAAATATTTAACCCAAGCAATGCTAATGTATCAAATGATATTCCTGGTTTAGGTGGTGAAACCAGAGATTTTGATTCTCATGTAGGTGGTAAATATGCTGCTTCTTGGGCTGGTGTACCTGCTGGTCTTACAAGTGGTAATGACGATTGGTTAGTTTCTCCTGTGTTATCATTGGGTGCTTCAAATAACTCTGTTTCTTTTTGGATAAAGTCTATGTCTAATAGTTACGGTGAGGAGAATTATAACGTTGGTATATACTTAGGAAATGGTAAACCTACTTCAGGATCAGATTTTACATTAATTTCTGCTGCATCATTAACAGCTCCATATGGTACTTGGTCTCAAGATACGTATGATTTGTCAGCTTACAGTAATCAAGATGTTAGAATTGGTATTCACTGTATTTCTGAGGATAGATATATGTTTATGGTAGATGACTTTGTAGCATCTACTTATGTTCAAAATGATATTCAAACTTCTGTTAATTTAGGTACTGCAGATCAGATTTCTGTAAAAGGAATTGGAATTGCCTATGCGCAAGATTCTTTATCTAATGATGTAATGATGAGTGTTGAAAATAATAATTCATTTGATTACGGATGTGTAAATGTATCAGTTTCTAGAGCCGGATTAGGTTCTGTAATGTTTCCAAGTAGTTCAGTGTTAGTTACTGATAAAGTAATTACTGTGACCACAGATAATATTTCGTCAACTGGAGATTTAACTAATATTTTTTATTTTACAAATGCTGAAATTTCTGGTTGGCTTACTGCTGATGTTTCACATGATATTACTTCAATGTATATTTACAGAGTTGTAGATGGAGATGTAAAAGAAGGAGTTCCTGCTATAAATGGAACCTACGGTTCTAATGTTACTTTATCTGCTAACTTTAGTTCTTTAGAAGGGGAATATTATTTTGGTTCTTCTGGAGTTTTATCTGTTACCGATAGACAATTTGAGTTATTTACTGTTTATCCTAATCCTTCTAATGATGGAATTGTTAATCTTACATTAAGTACTTCAGAGGACACCAAAATTGATCTATTTGATATTACAGGTAGAAAAGTTTTTTCTCAATCGAATATAAATAATTCTAATGAATTTAAGAGAAGACTCGATTTTAGCAATTTAACTTCCGGTGTTTATTTTTTAAATGTGATAAGTAGAGGTAAACAAGCTATTAAAAAGGTTGTCATACAATAAAATTTAATTAAATTTTAAAACCGATGCAGTTATGCATCGGTTTTTTTTGTTTATTACTATTCTAAAATATAGAAAGCCTACCTTTGTTGAAAATTACAAATAATGATTACGTTTAACGATTTAAATTTATCAAAGCAATTGCAGTATGCAATTGATGATATGGGGTTTGAGCACCCAACTCCTATTCAAGCAGAAGCTTTTAATGTAGTTCGTTCAGGTAAGGATGTTGTTGGAATAGCCCAGACAGGTACCGGTAAAACCTTTGCCTATATGATGCCTGTTTTACGTGATCTGAAATTTTCAAAACAAATTAATCCACGTGTTTTAGTTTTAGTACCTACTCGTGAATTGGTATTACAAGTTGTTGAAGAAATAGAAAAACTTGCTGAATATATTAATGTTCGTGTATTAGGAGTATATGGTGGTACAAATATCAATACACAAAAAATGGCTGTTGCCCAAGGTACTGATATTATTGTGGCTACCCCTGGTAGGTTATATGATTTAGCAATTAGTAGAGCAATACAATTAAAATCAGTACAGAAATTAATAATTGACGAAGTTGATGTTATGCTAGATTTAGGGTTTCGTTTTCAACTATTAAATATATTTGACGTATTACCTTCTAAAAGACAAAACATTATGTTTTCTGCAACGATGACAGATGACGTAGATGCCTTAATTACAGACTTTTTTAGATCTCCTGAAAAAATATCTATAGCAGTTAGTGGAACGCCACTTGATAATATAGGTCAACTGTGTTATGATGTTCCTAATTTTTATACAAAAGTAAATTTATTAGCGCACATTATTAAAGATAAAGAAACCTATAACAAAGTTTTAGTTTTTGTTTCGAATAAAAAAAGTGCTGATAGGTTGTTTGAATCTATCGAAGAAATATTTGGCTCTGATGTTTGTGTAATACATTCTAATAAAACACAGAATTATAGGGTACGTTCTATTCGCCAATTTGATGAGGGAGAAAATAGAATATTAGTTGCTACAGATGTTATGGCTCGTGGTTTAGATTTAGATGAGATTTCTCATGTATTTAATTTTGATACTCCAAATTTTGCAGAGAATTACATGCATCGTATTGGTAGGACAGGAAGGGCTGAACATGAAGGGAAAACCATTTTGTTTTCTACTCCAAAAGAGCAAGAAGACAAAGAAGCTATTGAAGCTTTAATGAATTATGAAATTCCTAAGCTAGAATTGCCAGAAGAGTTAGAAATTTCAGACCGTTTAACTCCTGAAGAACGACCAAAGCATATTGAACGTAACAATCCTCATACAAAGCCTAAGGATGAAGATGCACCTGGTCCTGCTTTTCACCAAAAGAGTGAAAAGAATAGTAAAGAAAATGAAGGAGGTTCTTATAGAAGAGAAATTGCGGCTAAATACAAGAAGCCCAAAACAAGAGGTGATAAAAGTTATAACTTACGAAATAAAAAGAAAGGTAAATATTAGTTATTAGTTTTATGAAAAGAAATTTATTAATAATATTATTATTATTAGGTGTGGCTTTACAAGCCCAAGAAAAGTTTACCATTAGTGGTGTAGTAACAGATTTAAATTCAGGTGAAACCTTATTAGGAGCGACGGTTTACATCAAAGGAACTTCAATAGGAACGGTTACAAACCAATATGGTTTTTATTCCTTAACAACTGAAACTGGAAGTAAAGAAATTGTTTTTAGTTTTTTAGGATATGAAACTAAAATAGAAAATATTGAGTTGAATGAAAATTTATCTTTAAATTTTAGCTTAGACGAATCATCAGACGAGCTAGAGGAAGTTGTAATTAAAGCAAATGATAAAGAACGATTGAATATTAAATCTGCTCAAATGAGTAGTAATAACTTAAAAGCAAAGACAATAAAACAAATCCCTGTTGTTTTAGGTGAGGTAGATGTTATAAAATCTATTCAACTATTACCTGGAGTAACAAATGGCGGGGAAGGTACTGCAGGATTTAATGTAAGAGGTGGCGCTTCAGACCAAAATTTAGTGCTGCTTGATGAAGCAATTATTTATAACTCATCACATTTATTTGGTTTCTTTTCAGTATTTAATAATGATGTAATTAAAGACATCACGCTATACAAAGGCGGTATTCCTTCTCAATACGGAGGTAGAATTTCTTCTGTTTTGGATGTAAGACAAAAAGATGGAAATCAAAAGCAATTAAATTTAGAAGGTGGTATTGGCGCTATTTCAAGTAGACTTTTGCTTGAAGGACCAATTAAAAAAGATAAAGGAGCCTTTTTAGTTGCTGGTAGAGCTTCATACGGCCATCTTTTTCTAAATTTTTCAGAAGAGCAGAAAGGGAATGTTGCTTATTTTTATGATGTAAATTTTAAAGCTGGTTATACTTTAGGTGAAAAGGATAAAGTTTATTTTTCAGGATATTTAGGTCAAGATGTATTTAATTTTGAAAATGCATTTAATAACACTTACGGGAATACTTCATTAAATTTAAGGTGGAATCATATTTTTTCAAATAAATTGTTTTCAAATCTATCTCTAATTTACAGTAAATACGATTATAACCTAGGATTAGGTTTTATAAATCTTGATTGGGAATCGGATATTAAAAATTATAATTTCAAATACGATTTAAAACATTACCTGAATGACAAAATAACTTTGAACTATGGGGTGAGTTCTATTTATTACAAATTTAATCCAGGTGAAGTAATGCCGTCTTCAGATGATTCGACCATAAACTACAGAAAGTTACAAAATAAACATGCTTTAGAAAATGGTGTTTATGGCGCTATAGATCATAAAATTACTAGTAAGTTAACTGCTAATTACGGGTTTCGTTACAGTAATTTTTTAAGACTAGGAGCGGATAATGTAGCCAATTATGAAAACGGATTGCCAGTAACCTATAATAATGAATTAAAAATCTACGAGAGTGCTACAAATATTGGTACTACAAGATATAGCA
>CAWVSR010000103.1:0-4796 GCA_963932865.1 uncultured Kordia sp.
AAAATATATATTAATAATACTAGTAATATTTAGCACCTTTACTGTTAAAGGTCAGCAGGATCCACATTATACACAATACATGTATAATATGAGTATTGTAAATCCAGCTTATGCTGGATCAAAAGAGGGGTTAGTTTTAACTATCTTAGGAAGGTCGCAATGGTCAGGTATTAAAGACGCTCCAAGGACATATACATTTAATGTACATGCTCCTATAGGCGAAAATTTGGGACTGGGACTTTCTGTTATAGATGACAAAGCAGGTCCTTTATCTGAGCAATATGTATTTGCAGATTTTTCGTATACATTACCAGTAAATAATAAGTCTAAGTTAGCCTTTGGTGTAAAAGCAGGAGCTACATTTTTATCGGTGCCTTTATCTTCTTTAAATACGCTTAGTTCGGATGATATCGCATTTCAAGATAATTTAAATGAAATAAACCCTAATTTTGGATTTGGATTTTATTATTATTCAAATAGAGGTTATTTAGGTTTATCTACTCCAAACTTGTTAAAAACAATTCATTTAGAATCAGGAGGAGGTATTATTGAAGAAACGCATTACTTTTTTACAGGAGGCTATGTTTTTGAATTGAATAGTAATATCAAGCTTAAACCATCATTTTTAGCAAAAGCAGCAATAAACGCTCCAATATCTATAGAATATTCTGCTAATTTTTTATTTTACGAAAATGTAGAGTTTGGTTTATCATATAGGTATGACGATTCAATTTCTGCGATCTTTGGTATAAATATTACAGAAAAAGTACGAATAGGATATGCGTACGATCATAGTTTTACCAACTTAGCAAATTTTAATTCAGGAAGTCATGAGATATTAGTGACCTTTAGTTTAGGAAGAAAGAAGTCTAAATTTCTTAAATTTTTCTAATTAGCTATTTAGATAACTAAATAATTTTAAAAAGGATGTGTACTATTTAGTCTACATCCTTTTTTATTTTTTAATCGTAATTTTGTAGCATTTTTGTGATAGACCTAATAAAAAGATTAATTTAGGATATCACTTAACGTACTTTTTTCTAGATATACAAGATAGTTTATAAAGATTAAGTTGTTATGAAATCGGTGTTTAACCCTTATAGAAACTAACAAAAAAGGAGGATTCCTATTAGAAATTAGTGAATTATACTATTGCAATTTTTAGCTATATTTGAAAAAATGGCTAAACAATAAATAATTTAATCTTTAGTTTCAAACTTACTCACTTTTAAAGATAATTTCATTTTTAGCATGAAATCATCTAACGTTGTGTATTACAAAAAAACCAGTGAAGTTAACTTCACTGGTTTAATATGAATTTTAATAAAAACTGTCAACCTATTTCAGGACGACGCTATTAGCATATATTTATACTAAAGATACTCTTTCAAAAGAAGTAACAGACACATCACCAAATGTTTTCACATATTCTGCAACATTTTGTTTAGCTTCTTTAATAAATTCTTGATCTAATAAACATTGCTCTTTATCAAGAGTTGTATTGTCAGAAATAAAACGTTCCATTTTTCCTGGAAGTATTTTATCCCAAATTTTTTCTGGTTTTCCTTCAGCTGCTAATTGTGCTTTCGCATTTTTTTCAGCTTCAGCAATAACTTCGTCATTTAGTTGAGACATAGAAATATATTGAGGTACATTTTTAAGAGTTTTACCTAAACGTCCTAATTCAATATTTTCTTTTTCAATAACTGCAATTCTAGCTTCAGTTTCTGAAGCAACAAATTCAGGTTCGAAATCTTTGTACGATAAAGTACTTGCACCCATTGCAGCAGCTTGCATAGCTAAATCTTTAGCTAAAACAGCAGCATTTTCTACAGCGTCAGACAAACCAACGATTGAAGCTATTTTGTTACCAACATGTATGTATGAACCAACGAAAGGTGCGCTTAATTTCTTAAAACCACCAATTTCAATTTTTTCTCCAATTACACCAGTTTGTTCAATTAACTTTTCAGCAACAGTAATACCGTTGTAGTCTGTAGCTAAAAAGTCTTCTTTCGTATCGCAATTCAATGCTAAATTAGCAAAATCTTTAGCTAATTTTACAAAATCATCATTCATAGCAACAAAGTCAGTCTCACAGTTTAAACAAACAACTGCACCAGCAGTTGAGTCTTCGTTTACTACAGCGATTACAGCTCCTTCAGAAGATTCTCTGTCGGCTCTTTTTGCAGCAACTTTTTGACCTTTTTTACGCAATATATCTAATGCTTTATCGAAATCTCCTTCAGCCTCAACTAATGATTTTTTACAATCCATCATTCCAGCACCAGTAGCATCTCTTAACTTTTTTACCTCAGCAGCAGTAATTTTCATCGTGTATGTGTTTAAAATTAAGTAGCCTGACTTTTGGTATAAAGTCAGGCTACTTTTTTATTAATTATTTTGTTTCTTCAGTTGAAGTTTCTGTTTTTGCCTCGGTATCAGGAGCTTCAGTTTTTGGAGCTTCTTTTGTTTCTTCAGCTTTTTTAGAATCTTTTTCAGCTTTTCTGTCTGATAATCCTTCTGCAACAGATGCAGTAACATGACTTAATATCTTGTCGATAGATTTAGATGCATCATCGTTTGATGGTATTACAAAATCAACCTCTCTTGGGTCAGAGTTTGTATCTACCATTGCAAAGATAGGAATGTTTAATTTCTGTGCTTCTTTAATAGCGATGTGCTCTCTTTTAATATCAACAACAAAAAGTGCTCCAGGTAAACGAGTCATATCAGAAATAGAACCTAAATTCTTTTCTAATTTTGCTCTTAAACGATCAACCTGTAAACGTTCTTTTTTAGATAAAGTCATGAAAGTACCGTCTTTCTTCATTCTATCAATAGTAGCCATTTTTTTAACAGCTTTACGAATAGTTACAAAGTTAGTTAGCATTCCACCAGGCCATCTTTCTGTAATATAAGGCATATTTACAGCACCTGCTTTTTCAGCTACGATATCTTTTGCTTGTTTTTTGGTAGCAACGAATAATATCTTTCTACCAGATGCAGCAATTTTTTGTAAAGCATTTCCAGCTTCACTAATTTTTGCAGCAGTTTTATATAAGTTTATAATGTGAATTCCATTACGCTCCATATAAATATATGGTGCCATGTTTGGATCCCATTTACGAGTCATGTGTCCGAAATGAACACCTGCCTCAAGTAAGTCTTTTACTTCTATGTTATTTGCCATTTTTGTAATAGTTTACGTTCTTCGTTGTAGTAGCAATAATTACACGTAATTATTTAGATGCTAAACTAACCCTTTGGCTTTAACCAAAGCAACGACAACAAGTTTTTTAATTTTTGATAATACTGAATAAATCCAGTATGAAATATTAACGTTTCGAGAATTGGAACTTCTTACGTGCCTTCTTCTGACCGAATTTCTTACGTTCAACCATTCTTGGATCTCTAGTTAATAAGCCTTCTGGCTTCAAGATTCCTCTATTTTCGTCGTTCAATTCACACATAGCGCGTGAGATTGCTAAACGAATAGCTTCAGCTTGTCCAGTTATACCACCACCATAAACATTTACTTTTACGTCAAAGTTTTCCAAGTTCTCTGTTAACATTAGAGGTTGTTTAACTTTGTACTGTAAAGTTCCTGTAGGGAAGTAAGTACTCATTTCTTTTTTGTTTACTGTAATGTTACCACTTCCTTCAGAAAGGTAAATTCTTGCTACAGCAGTTTTTCTACGTCCGATTTTGTGTATAATTTCCATTATAAGTAATCGTTTAGGTTAATAGTCTTTGGTTTTTGAGCTTCTTGATTGTGCTCAGAACCTACATAGACTTTTAAGTTACGGAATAAAGCGCTTCCTAATTTGTTTTTAGGTAACATTCCTTTTACTGATTTTTCTACTAAACGAGCAGGGTCTTTCCCAAACAACTCGGTAGCAGTTAATGATTTTTGACCTCCAGGGTAACCTGTGTGACGGATGTAACTTTTTTCCGTCCATTTTTTACCTGATAAGATGATTTTTTCTGCATTGATAACAATTACGTTATCTCCACAATCAACGTGAGGTGTGTAGTTAGGTTTGAATTTTCCTCTAATAAGTTTTGCAACTATAGAAGACATTCTACCTAACGTCTGACCTTCAGCATCAACTAAAACCCATTCCTTATTAACGGTGTTTTTGTTTGCTGAAATAGTTTTGTAGCTTAATGTATCCACACTAATTCTTTTTAATTATTAAACATTCCTTACTCTCGAAAGAGTTTGCAAAAGTACAATTAAAATATTAGTTAACAAAACTCTTTGAAAATGAATTTTAAATAAATAGAACTCTTAAATTATTGGTTTTCAATTAAAATAAAAAGGAACATCAGTATTGATGTTCCTTTTTATTTTAACTAATCATTTTTGATTATTGTGCTTTGTATGCTTCTAATAAACTCATAGTTGCTTTTATTAAATCTTTTGTTTCTAGTAGCAAACTAAAATACAATGTAGTGTTCTTCGGACTATCATCTTCCGTTCTTGTTCTTGCAACTTGTTTCTTTATACGTTCGTTAACAGTATCAAGTAGTTGTTGCTTTTCATTAAGTATGGTGTTTATATTTTCAAAATTACGTTCTGAGAATGTACTTTTAATTTTACCGAACAATGTTTTTAACTGCTGCTCTGTTTCTTTTAAGTCTTTAATTTGGTTGAAACGCAATTTTAAGTGATTGTTGTTAACGTGTTTATGGCTTGCTTTTGAGATGTACTCTAATGATTGAGACATATCTTGTAAGTTTCCTAAAACATTGATATAAAAATCACTAGCACCAATACTAGACTCATCTAG
>CAWVSR010000104.1:0-4713 GCA_963932865.1 uncultured Kordia sp.
AGAAATCACATACTTTCCTATACCAGAGACAACTGACGCCTGGTTATTTGTAAATAAAAATTGAATACCTTGAGATTTTAATAAACTTGTTGCTTCTATTGAAATATAATCTAAATAAGCATTAGCACTTGGATTACCATTGTTATTGTAATTAAGAGAAACATCAATATTCGAAGAATTAACATTTATAACACCAGCAAAATAATCTTCATTAGCCAAAGACGTATATGATATAGGATTAAACGAAAATGTATCAGACAAAACACCGTTAACAAGTATTTGCATAGAGGAAGAAGACGAAGAGGAGGCAGCTGCACGCACTTTTAACTTTACAGGTTGAGATGTATCAATATTTGGAAAACCAAAAGAAAAATTCTGATTAGAGTTTATATTAAAATTGTCACCAAACCACCTTCTACCTAACTTTGCTATATTAGTTTTATCAACTTCATAAAACTTAGTTTCATTATATTTCGAAAAAACATTAGTAACTAAACCTGAAGGCTCAATCAGATTTTGTATTCTTTTACCTTGAGAAACCCCTACGTTTATATAGTAATATGTCTTATCGATATAGGGATTAATATGTGACTGATTGTCAATATTCCAACCAGATGAACCAAGACCGTAAAACAACAAATAATCTTCATCATTAAAAACATTATCTTCTTGACCAATAAACTTTATTGCATTTTCTTTTACATCTAACGCTGTAACTTGTGAATTCATTAAAGGAATAGACTTACCTCCATTACCAAAAAGACGAATGTTCTTGGGATTAATATTGTTAACATCTACTCCAAGATTTTCTAAGAAATTTTTATCTAACTTATAAACACCCGATTTTTCGATATAAAATTTATACCATAAGCCACTTGACATTTCTGAATTAAAAATTGAAAAAGACGAAGAAACACTAGCGGAAGAACGATTATTATTCTGAAAATTAAACTTTATTGAACTAACTTTTTTATAAATACCATTTTGATTAACCAATGGATTAAACTGTATAAAAGTACCTAAAACACCCCTTGTGTTTGTTTGCTCTAAAACAAAATCAACTTTGCTTTTAATCAAACTTTTATCATAACCTGTTAATTCGTTATTTGAAATAGCGACATATGAAACAGATTCAATACTTGCTTGAGTGTAAACAGAGTTTAAATTAGCTGCAAATAACAAAGATTTCTTGTCAATGTCATAAACAAAGTTTTCTGTTTGAAACCCGTGTATCAGAACCTTTTTATCTCCTGAAAAACTAATATCCCTATTGCTCTTCCAATTTAAAGTAAATTCACTTAATTGAGAATAAGAGAGAGTAGAAAAACATAAAACAAACCCTAAAAACAATATATACCTTAACTTCATAATGTTAACACTTAACAATTTTAATATAGTCTCAAAAACTTAGTCACCAAAAGTAAACAATATATTTATCATATTTGACGTTGTTATTGGTGATAGCATTATATTATAAAGTTAAAAACTATTTTTTTTCAAAAGTATTGCATTATAATGTATATTTATTATATTGCGGACTTGAACTATCTCTGAATTTAAGTTATGTATATGAGAAAACATTTTGCCCTCAAATTTTTAGTTATCCTTACAGTTTTTGCAACAACAAGTTGTAGTAAAGGCAAAAAAGGAGGCTCTAGAGCTACTGGTTGGAAAATTAATTCCAAAGAAGGTGGATTCCAATTTAATACAGATTATAAAGAACAGGAAACTGCTCCAGGACTTGTTTTTGTTGAAGGCGGTACATTCACAAAAGGTCAAGTAAATGACGACCCTATGCATGATTGGAATAACTCTCCAAATCAACAGCATGTTCAATCATTTTATATGGATGAAACTGAAGTAACAAATGTAATGTACATGGAATATTTGGATTGGACAAAAAAAGTATATCCACCAGAAAATGAAAATTACACACAAATATACAACGGTGTTGTTCCTGATACTTTAGTTTGGAGGTCAAGACTAGGTTACAACGAAGTAATGACTAATAATTATTTACGCCATCCTGCATATCAAAACTATCCTGTTGTTGGAACTAGCTGGCTACAAGCAAACCAGTTTTGTGTATGGAGAACTGATCGTATTAATGAAGATGCTTTAGAAAAAAACGGATTCTTAAAAGAAGACGCAAAAATAACTGATGTTACAGCTGATTCTAATTTTAGCACTAATACCTACATAAACTCTCCAACATCTACTTACGGCGGAAATGATGAGATTTTAAATGGAGGTAAAAAGAAGAGCAAGAACCAACAAACTAATGCTGACGGAGAACCCGTTGGAATATACGCTACAAGATCTACAGGAATACTTCAACCAGGATATAGATTACCTACTGAGGCAGAATGGGAATTTGCAGCGTTAGGAATGTCGGAATTAAGAAGTTATAACGTACACAGAGGTAGAAAAAAATACCCTTGGAGCGGACAATATACAAGATCTGGTAAAAGAACAACTAGGGGAGATCATAACGCAAACTTCAAACAAGGAGACGGAGATTATGGTGGATTAGCAGGATGGTCTGACGATGGAGCGGATGTTACTGCAGAAGTAATGTCATACGAACCAAACGACCATGGATTATACGATATGGCAGGAAATGTAGCAGAATGGGTTGCTGACGTATACAGACCAATTGTAGACGACGAAATGAGTGACTTCAACTACTATAGAGGTAACGTATTTACAAAAAACAAAATAGGGGACGACGGTAAGGTATCTATTATATCATCAGATTCTATAGGCTACGACACACTTCCAAATGGAAAAGTTATTGCAACAGCTCTTCCTGGACAAATTGCACAGGTACCAGTTGACGACAATGAAACATACCTTAGAACAAATTTTGACAAATCAAATCATATCAATTACAGAGATGGTGATAAAGCTTCAAGTCAAGACTATGAATTTGGAGGAGATGACGAAGGCGGAAGCGACGATGAAAGCAACAGTGAAACAAGAGGAATGTACAACTCACCTAATCATTCTGTAACTGTTGATTCAGCTGGAATTATGACTAAAGAATATGACGGGTCTTCTAAAAGAACATCTCTTATAAATGATGAAGTTAGAGTTTATAAAGGTGGTTCATGGAAAGACAGAGAATATTGGTTAGACCCTGCACAAAGAAGATTTTACCCTCAAGCTATGGCTACAGATTATATTGGTTTCAGATGTGCTATGTCAAGAGTTGGAGCTAAATCAAAAGGAAAAGGGAATAGAAAATCAGCTAGATAGTTAATAAAAATAATATACTTTTAAAAAAGCTCTAATTCACTTTAGAGCTTTTTTTGTGAAAAATTTAAAAAATGGAACTAATAGAGATATACAAAATTTATAAAAACTCTACAGGCATCAGTACCGATACGAGAACAATTCAAAAAGATAATTTATATTTTTCATTAAGCGGCCTAAACTTTAATGGTAATAAATTTGCAAAAGAAGCTCTTGAAAAAGGAGCATCATATGCAATAATTGACGATATAAAATTTAATAATAATAAAACCATCTTAGTTGATAGCGTTCTCGACACTCTACAAAAACTGGCAAATTACCATAGAAAAGAATTAAATATACCAATAATAGCACTTACTGGAAGTAATGGTAAAACAACAACAAAAGAGCTTATAAAATCTGTACTTAGTCAGAAATACCAAATTTCCGCAACAATAGGTAATTTAAACAACCATATTGGTGTTCCATTAACATTACTAACCATGAATACTAAAACAGAAATAGGTATCGTAGAAATGGGCGCTAATAATTTTAATGAAATTAAACTTCTAGCCAATATAGCAGAACCAGATTACGGGTATATTACTAATTTTGGAAAAGCGCATCTTGAAGGATTCAAAAGTATTGAAGGCGTTATTAAAGCTAAAAGTGAATTGTATGAATATTTAAGAATTAATAAAAAATATGCTTTTATTAATATTGATGATCAGAACCAAGTAAAACAATCTAAAAACATATCCGCCATAACTTTTTCACAAGAAAAAGAAAGCAATACCACTATCACCCATATAGACAATAACTCAACAGTTACTTTAAATTATAAAGGCAAAATAATTAAAAGCACGCTAGTAGGAGATTATAATTTTAACAATGTAGCAGCAGCAATTTGTATTGGTGATTTTTTTAAAGTACCACTTACAGGTATTATTAACGCTATTGAAACATATACACCAAACAACAACAGATCACAAGTAATACATAAAAATTCAAATAAAATAATCCTTGATGCCTATAACGCTAACCCAACAAGCATGAAAGCAGCATTAGAAAGCTTTAATAAAATTAAATGCCCTAATAAAACAATTTTTATTGGCGACATGTTTGAACTTGGCGAAACGAGTAACAAAGAACACCAAGTAATTGTAGACTATATTGAAAGTTTAGATATTGACAACATCAACATTATTGGGAAAAATTTTAAGAAAACTAAACATCATAAAAAAACAAAGTCCTTTATTGATTATAAAGAAGTATCAGAGCATTTTAACAGTAATCTAAGTGATAGTATTATCTTAATAAAAGGATCAAGAGGAATGGCCTTAGAAAGAATTTTAGATTTATTATAAAAACAAAAAATAGTCAAAAAAAAAAGCGTTACAAATGTAACGCTTTTTTTGTGGGTTATGAGGGATTCGAACCCCCGACCCCCTCGGTGTAAACGAGGTGCTCTGAACCAAC
>CAWVSR010000105.1:0-4648 GCA_963932865.1 uncultured Kordia sp.
CAGCTGCAAAAAATGCGCTAAAAGCTGTTAAGAACCATCCTCCAATTACATTTAAAACTCCAGCAACTCTATATACGGCACTTTCTGCTCCCCATGCTCTATCAGCCAATGATGTACCCATTGCTACCATAAATGTTACATAAGTTGTAGATAAAGGTAGTTTATATGAAGTTGCAATTGAGATTAAAATACCTGCTACCATAAGATTTACAGATGCTCTAACCATATCAAAAGCTGGAAGCTCATATGTTTTATCTTTTGAAAGTTCAATTACAGGTTTTTCAAATTGTGTATCAATTTTTTTAGATAATGAATCTGGTGTAATTGATGTAAATGTTTTAGATAAAAACATAGCGCCTCTAACAACTCCTCTTGAAACAAAATTAGGCTTGAAACGTTCTTTTGTCTCTCCTTGGCTAGATAGGTTTAAAGATGTTTTTAAAACTTCTTTTGATTTAGAAGACAACCATAAAGTTGTAACCATAACTATACTGGCTAAAAACAACCATAGTGTTGGTGTTGGAACTTTCTTTCCTAAAGCATCCATTGCAAATTCTCCAGCAGGTATACCAGATCCGCTCCATGCTTCAAATGATTGCCATCCTGCAATAGGAACCCCAATAAAGTTTACTAAATCATTTCCTGCAAAAGCTAATGCTAAAGAGAATGTACCAATAATGATGATTAATTTGTATATGTTTTGATTGAAAAACTTCATGAAAACGTAAGAGAATCCAGTCCAGAAAACAAAAAATGCTGCAACTAATTCTAACACATAACTTTCTAAGAATTTCTTAATGGTTAATCCGTTAGTGAAGTCAAAACTTTGTTTTGCAACATCAGCTCCTTTAATACCTTTCATAAGTATAAAGTAAACTAATGCAGTTAAAGCAATTCCTCCGAAAAGTGCGCCTACCCAAATAGCTTTCTTTTCAAAGTGAAACGATAATAATATTCTTGAGATGTATTGTACTAATGCACCCACAGAAAAAGCTACTACTACAGAGAGTAATATTCCTCCGATAATTTGTTTTGCTTTTTCAGTATTTATATAGTTAAATAAGTCAGAATAACTTTGAGTATCATCACCACTTATTTTTATTAAAGCAATACAAACGGCTGCTCCTAATAAGTTAAAAACAATAGAAACCGTGGTTGATGTAGGCATCCCTAACGTATTGAAAATATCCAGAAGTAAGATATCTGTAATCATTACTGCCATGAAAATTATCATGATTTCATCAAACATAAAATTACCAGGCACAAAAATTCCTTTTCTAGCAACTTCCATCATACCGCTAGAGAACAATGCTCCACATGCAATACCAATACTGGCGACAATCATGATGGTTTTAAATGAAATTGCTTTGGAACCTATAGCAGAATTCAAAAAATTTACGGCGTCATTACTAACGCCTACAACTAAATCGATTACCGCTAATACACCTAGCGCAATAACCATTAAAAGATAAATATTATCCATAATTAAAACTTTTTTTATTGAAAGTAACGGTGCAAACCTACTTCAAAAAATTATTTCTAATGTTATGGTAATGTTATCAATTGGTAAAATTAAAAACACTACAAATTTTACCTATCTGATATACAGTAGATTGATTGTAGTGTTTTATTTATGTTAATTTATTTTTTCTTTTTGTGTTTTACTACTTCAGCATCAATATAAAAAATTATTTCTTCTGCTATATTCTTAATTAAATCTCCCACACGTTCCATTTTTTTGATAACCGAGAAAAGTAGTAATGTCTCTGCTATTACTTTATTGTTTTTGATTATTTCATTTTCAATAATCTTATAGGACTCAATATTTATTTTATCCAATACCTTATCTTGTTTAAATACTTTTCTTGCTATTTTAACATCCTTTTTTTCATAAGCTTCTGTTATTTTATCAATCATTTTAGCAGAAGTTTCAAACATTTCTTGAATCTGTAGTGCTTTCAACAATTCAGGATCTATTTCCTTTTCAAGTTCAACTACATATTTTGAAATACTACATGCATGATCGGCTATCCTTTCTAAATCGAAATTTATCTTTCGAATTGCCATTATGAATCTTAAGTCTATTGCAACGGGATTATAAAGTGCTAAAAACTTTTCACAACTTTTTTCAATTCTTATATCCAGTGCGTTTACTCTTACCTCGTTTATGATAACCTCCTCAGCTAAATCACTATCATGATTTATAAACGCTTCTTTTGCTTTTTCCAACTGTGATAAACAAATGTTTAGCATTTCTGCTCCTGATTCATTTAAAAGTTCTCTTTGATATTTTGAGTTTGCCATTTTTTTCTTTTTTGTATAGCCTCTTTTTATCCGAAACGACCAGTTATGTAATTTTCGGTTTGCTGCTTTTCTGGATTTGTAAAAATAGTGTTTGTTTTGTCGAACTCTATTAGTTCGCCTAAATAGAAAAATGCGGTATAATCACTTATTCTACTTGCTTGTTGCATATTGTGAGTAACAATTACTATGGTGTATTTTTCTTTTAATTTGAAAATTAACTCTTCTACTTTAGCAGTTGAAATTGGATCTAGTGCTGATGTTGGTTCATCCATTAATATTATAGATGGTTGAACGGCTAATGTTCTTGCGATACAAAGTCTTTGTTGTTGACCTCCTGATAATGCCATAGCTGATTTTTTTAAATCGTCCTTAACTTCATCCCATAGTGCAACTTGTTTTAAACAGTCAATTACACGTTCTTCTATGAGTTTTTTATCAGTAATACCTTGTATTTTTAATCCATATGCAACGTTATCAAAAATTGATTTTGGAAAAGGATTTGGCTTTTGAAAAACCATTCCTATTTCTTTACGCAATTCTTCAACGTTTACTTTTTTCTTATAAATGTTATTACCATTCACTTTTATTTTACCTTCCATCTTGAAACCTTCAACATAATCGTTCATTCTGTTGAATAGTCTTAAAAATGTTGATTTACCACAACCTGATGGTCCAATAAAAGCGGTAACTGTATTTGGTTTGATATTCATGTCAATACCTTTTATGGCATTAAACTCTTCGTACCAAACCTTTACGTTTTTAACCTCTATTTTTGCTTTTTTTCTAATAGATGGATCTATTGTTTTATTTAAGATTTCTTTTTCTGTAATTGTTTCCATAATCTATTTTAATTTCTTTTGCCATTTATTTCTAAAGTAAACGGCTACTCCGTTCATTATGAATGTAATTAATAAAAGTATAATTATTGCTGCGGCAGCATTTTCAATAAATCCGTGTTGTGGTCTTGATATCCAATTAAATATTTGTATTGGTAAAACAGAGAATTCATCCATTGGGCTTTCTGGAGCAAACGGTACGTAAGCTAAAGCGCCAACTACAATTAACGGTGCGGTTTCTCCAACTGCTCTAGATAGTGCTAATATTACACCAGTTAATATTCCTCCAGACGAGGCGGGTAGTACTTGGTTCCAGATTGTTTGCCATTTTGATGCTCCAAGTGCGTAAGATGCATCTTTTATTGATTTTGGAACAGCTTTAATAGCTTCTCTTGTTGCCACAATTATAATAGGAAGTATTAACAATGATAGTGTTAAACTCCCTGCTAAAACACTAGCTCCTAGCCCCATTATTCTTACAAATACTTCTAAACCTAATAAACCATAAATTATTGATGGTACACCTGCTAAATTTGATATGTTTATCTCTAATATAGCGGAAAATCTATTTTTCTTTCCGTATTCTTCTAAATATACGCCAGCAGCAACTCCAATAGGAAATGCGATTAATGTAGTAAGTAAAAGAATCCATATACTGCCCATTAGCGCGGTATATATTCCAGCCTTTTCAGGTTTTCTTGATGGTAGATTGGTAATAAAACTCCAATCAATTCTCATAATTCCGTCAATTAATATATCACCTATAAAAATTGCTAACAAAATTAGTCCAAATAACGTACATGCAATACCCCAGACTTTAAAAGCTTGGTCGTATAGTCTATTTTTTTTAATATTATTCATAGCGTTCTTGGTATTTTTTTCTAATCCTATAGCTTAACGTGTTTAATAGAAATGTAAATACAAATAGTGTAATTCCTGCAGCAAATATGGTTCGGTATTCTACTGATCCGTGTTCTACATCACCCAAGCTAACTTGAACGATATATGCAGTTATGGTTTCTACGGGAACTGTTGGGTCTAATGTTAGTCGAGGTTGTTGTCCTGCCGCTACGGCCACAATCATTGTTTCTCCAATTGCTCTTGAGATTGCTAAAATTATAGATACAATTATACCTGATGATGCAGCTGGGACTACTACTTTAAAGGCTGTTTGCAGTTTTGTTGCTCCCATTCCAAAAGAGGCTTCTCTTAATGCATTTGGTACTGCATGAAGGGCGTCTTCACTAATAGAGGATATGTATGGAATAATCATGATACCCATTACAAAACCAGCTGAGAGTGAGTTAAAACCTGATAGACCTGGTATTATTTGTTGTAAAAAAGGAGTGACTACTATTAAAGCAAAAAAACCATAAACAACAGTAGGTACGGCTGCTAGTAATTCTAGTAAAGGTTTTACTGTTTTTCTAAAACTTTTAGGTGCGTATTCGCTTAGGTAAATACTAATTGATAATCCTATTGGAAGTGCTACTACAATAGCTATAAAT
>CAWVSR010000106.1:0-4598 GCA_963932865.1 uncultured Kordia sp.
TTTAGTGCATACTTTTGTTTAAAACAATAATATGTAAACCATAACTTATGAAGTCAAATAAAATTAGAATTTTAGTTATATTTATTTTTTTGTTAGGAGTTAATAAAATAATGGCTCAAAAAGTATTTTCTGTTAAATATAAATCTGATGCTGATGTAAAAGTTTTCGTTGTAGATTATAAATCACAAGCAGATTTGATTGTGTATAAAACGAAATATGCATCAAATGCAAAAGAGAATAAAGGGTTGTGGTTTTTTACAGATTATAAATCACAAGCAGACAAAAAAGTTTTTTTTGTAGATTATAAATCACAAGCAGATTTGTTAATATATTTTGAAGACTATAAGTCTCAAGCAGATTGGAAAAACACATCTAAAAAGCATTTGATGTATTAATAGCCAAATATTAAATATGAAGAAATATTTTTTTCTATTATTAATTTTAATAACATCATGTACTACAATTCATAAAATCCCCGATGAATTTAAAGCTAGGGTAATAAAAGTTAGGGATGGTGATACTGTTGAGGTACTGTATAAAAAACAAATTGTAGTAATTAGGCTTGAACATATTGATTGTCCAGAACGAGGTCAGCCATTTAGTAAAAAAGCAAAACAACTTACAACGGATTTTTGTTATGATAAAAGAGTTAAAATTCTTTCAAAAGGTAAGTATGATCGTTACAAACGTTTAATAGGTGAAGTGGTTTTAAAGGATAAAAATTTAAATCAAGAACTTGTTAAAAAAGGTTTTGCACTGCATTATAAAAAATACTCTAAAGATAAAACATATAAAACTCTTGAGGATCAGGCAAGAAAAAGTAAAGCAGGTATGTGGTCTCAAGAAAAATTAATAGAGCCTTGGTTATTTCGTAAGAATAGAAAAAATAATTAACATTTCTTATCGGATTAATATAGATGGTGCTTTTCTGCCATATTGACATTAAAACTATGTTGGTATTCTATTTGCCATGATAATGAATAGAAAACAATTATTTAAAATATATTTAAAATGGCAAAAGGAAATATTAATGTATCGGTAGAGAATATCTTCCCATTAATCAAAAAGTTTTTATACTCAGATCATGAAATTTTTTTAAGAGAATTAATTTCAAATGCAACAGATGCTACTTTAAAATTAAAGCACCTTACTCAAATTGGAGAGTCTAAAGCAGATTATGGAAATCCGGTTATTGAAGTAAAAATTGATAAAGAAGGAAAGAAAATTCATATTATTGATCAAGGTCTAGGAATGACTGCGGATGAGGTTGAAAAGTACATCAATCAAATTGCATTTTCTGGAGCAAATGAATTTTTAGAGCAATACAAAGAAAAGGTTGAAGATTCAGGAATTATTGGTCACTTTGGTTTAGGGTTTTATTCTGCCTTTATGGTTGCAGAAAAAGTAGAACTAATTACAAAATCTCATAAAGATGAGCCAGCTGCTCATTGGACTTGCGATGGTTCTCCTGAATTTACTTTAGAAGCACACGATAAAACAGATAGAGGAACTGAAATTATACTACACATTGCTGAAGATTCTTTAGAGTTTTTAGAAGAAAGTAAAATTGGTGGTTTATTGACGAAATACAATAAATTTATGCCAGTTTCAATTAAGTTTGGTACTAAAGAAGAAACTTTACCATTACCAGAAGGCGCTGCTGAAGATGCAAAACCAGAAACAGTAACGGTTGATAATATTATCAATAACCCAAATCCAGCTTGGACTAAACAACCATCAGAATTAGAAGCTGATGATTATAAAGGGTTTTACAGAGAATTGTATCCTGCACAGTTTGAAGAGCCATTATTCAATATCCATTTAAATGTTGATTATCCATTTAACCTTACCGGAATTTTATATTTCCCTAAGATGACAAATGATATAGCAGCACAAAAAGACAGAATTCAGTTATACCAAAATCAAGTTTTCGTTACCGATAACGTAGAAGGTATTGTACCTGAATTTTTAACGATGTTACGTGGTGTTATTGATTCTCCAGATATTCCTTTAAATGTATCTCGTAGTTACTTACAAGCTGATGGAAATGTGAAGAAAATATCTTCATACATTACCCGTAAAGTTGCAGACAAATTAAGTTCTTTATACAAATCTGATAGAGCGGAATTTGAAGCAAAATGGAACGATGTTAAAATCGTTATCGAATACGGAATGTTGTCTGAGCCAAAATTCTTTGAAAAAGCAGATAAGTTTGCATTATATCCTACAACAGATGGTAAATACTTTACTTATGATGAATTAACATCAGAAATTAAAGATGCACAAACAGATAAAGATGGTAAAACTGTAATATTATATACTTCTAATAAAGAAGAACAACACAGTTACATTAAAGCAGCTGAAGATAAAGGATATAAAGTAGTTTTATTAGACTCTCCAATTGTTTCACATTTAATTCAGAAATTAGAAACTGAAAAGGAAAACATTAGTTTTGCTCGTGTTGATGGAGATCATATTGATAACTTAATCAAAAAAGATGAGGAGCAAATTTCTAAGTTGTCTGACGAAGAAAAAGAAACTCTAAAAACAGCTTTAGAAACGGTAGTGCCTAAAGAAAAATATACAGTTCAATTAGAAGCAATGTCTTCTGATGCTACACCGTTTATGATAACACAACCAGAATTTATGCGTCGTATGAAAGAGATGCAACAATCTGGAGGAAACGGAATGTTTGGAAATTTCCCAGAAATGTACAATCTAATAGTAAACTCTAATCACGCATTAGTTTCTGATATTTTAAACGAAAAAGATACAACTAAAAAAGAAACGTTAATCAAACAAAGTTTAGATTTAGCACGTTTATCACAAGGTTTATTAACAGGTGAAGAGTTAACCAACTTTATTGCTCGTAGTTACCAAATGATAAAATAATTAGTTTTTGTCATATAAAAAAAGCCACTCAATTGAGTGGCTTTTTTAGTTAAAAAAAAGATGTTTAAGCTTCTTTAGCAGCTAAATAACGTTCCGCATCAAGGGCAGCCATGCATCCTGTACCAGCAGCTGTTATAGCTTGCCTATACACATGATCTGCAGCGTCACCAGAAACAAATACTCCAGGAACATTTGTTTTAGCCGTTCCTTTTTCATTAATGATATATCCAGTTTCATCTAAAGTAATATAGTCTTTAAAAATGTCGGTATTTGGTTTGTGCCCAATTGCAACAAAAAATCCAGTAGCTGGTATATCATGTTCAGCACCAGTATCTCTATTTTTCACTTTTGCACCCGTAACACCAAAATCATTTCCTAAAACTTCAACAGTTTCAGTTCTTAATAATATTTCTATATTTTCAGTGTTTTTTACTCTTTCTGCCATAATTTTAGATGCTCTAAAATCATTACGAACAAGCATGGTTACTTTTTTACATAATTTAGACAAATAATGAGCTTCTTCACAAGCAGAATCTCCAGCTCCAACTATAACAACCTCTTGGTTTTTATAAAAGAAACCATCGCATACTGCACAAGCAGATACACCACCACCCATTTTTAAATATTTTTGTTCAGAGGGTAATCCTAAATATTTAGCTGCTGCTCCTGTTGAAATAATTACCGTATCACAATGAATTTCTTTTTCATCGTTAATCCATACTTTATGTACATCTCCAGAAAAATCAACATTAGTAATCCAACCTGATCTAACATCAGTTTCAAAACGTTCTGCTTGATTACGTAGTTCTATCATCATTGCAGGCCCAGTAATTCCTGAAGGGTATCCAGGGAAATTTTCTACTTCATTTGTGGTAGTTAATTGTCCACCAGGCTGAGACCCTTCGTACATTACAGGTTTCATATTAGCTCTAGCAGCATAAATTGCAGCAGTATATCCTGCAGGCCCAGAACCTATAATTAGGCATTTTACTTTTTCTATTGTTTCAGACATATATAAACTCTTAAATAATAATTATTGAATTTCAGTACAAAAATAAAACATTAATTTATAACATATTTATTATTATAAATCAATATTGTATTTTAAATATGATAATAACTTAACTGGTCTACAGTTAAATGTTTTTGAACGTTTTTTGATTAGAATAGAGAATACTTAGAGTTATATTAAGAATAATAGTTTTAACAACTTAAAATTTATAGCTATGAAAAACTTTATTCTTTTTTGCTTATTTATATTTTTTCAATTTACTTTTTCTCAGTTTCCAGAGGGATTTGAGACAACTGTGCCACCAGCAGGATGGACAACTTTTGCAGGAGCAAACGGTTTAGGGACTGCGCAAAATTGGCAAGTATCTAATATTTCAAATTCAGGAGCACAATCTGCTTATGTTCGATATGAAAATGTATCAGGAGGACTCTCTCAAGATTGGTTAGTGACCTCTCAATTTACACCAACTTCCTCAACTAATTTATTAACTTTTATGCAAAGACAGTCGTATACTACGAACTATGGATCAGTATATAAAGTGTTTATTTCAACAGGTTCGCAAACGGTTCATGCCGATTTTACCTTGGTAGACACGCAAACAGAGACAGATTTCACCTATTATTATACAGCAAAAGAAATAGATTTATCTGCCTATGTTGGTACACCTATATACGTAGCTTTTGTATTAGAACAG
>CAWVSR010000107.1:0-4566 GCA_963932865.1 uncultured Kordia sp.
TTATGGCGGTACCTTCTGGAGATCAAAGAGATTACGATTTTGCTAAACATTTTGACATTGCTATTCCTAATGTTTTTGAAGGTGTAGATATTTCAGAAGTTGCACATGCTGATAAATCTGTAACTATAGCAAATTCAGACTTTTTAAATGGCTTAAAAGCTAAAAAAGCAGCAAAACTTGCGATATATAAATTAGAAGAATTAGGGCAAGGGAAAGGTAAAACACAATATCGTTTAAGAGATGCGGTTTTTTCTCGTCAGCGTTATTGGGGAGAACCATTTCCGGTTTATTATAAAGATGGTATGCCTCAAATGATTGATACAGCTCATTTACCAATTAAATTACCAGAAGTTGCCAAGTATTTACCAACAGAAACAGGCGAGCCACCTTTAGGAAATGCATCAGATTGGACTTGGTGTACTACCAAGAATGAAGTAGTTGCAAACACAGAAAAAGGTTCTTGCATGCATCCGTTGGAGTTAAATACGATGCCAGGTTGGGCAGGAAGTTCATGGTATTTATTTAGATACATGGACGCTCAAAATAAGAATGTGTTTGCATCAAAAGAAAGCTTAGACTATTGGCAGAATGTAGATTTATACATTGGTGGTTCAGAGCATGCAACAGGACATTTATTATATTCTCGTTTTTGGACGAAATTTTTGCATGACAGAGGGTTTATTGGTGTAGATGAACCTTTTAAAAAGATGATTAATCAAGGGATGATTTTAGGAACATCTGCTTTTGTATATCGTATTGATGGTACAAATAAATTTGTTTCTAAAGGATTAATCCAAAATCATAATGTTATTCCGTTACATGTAGATGTTTCTTTAGTCAATGCCTCAGATGAATTAGATATTGATGGTTTTAGAGTTCACCCTTTAAATCAAGATTATAAAGATGCTGAATTTATTTTAGAAGATGGTGTTTATAAAGTTGGTCGAGATGTTGAAAAAATGTCGAAATCAAAATACAATGTTGTAAACCCTGATGAAATTTGTGAGCGTTACGGAGCAGATACATTGCGTTTGTATGAAATGTTTTTAGGGCCTTTGGAGCAAGCTAAACCATGGAACACTGCAGGAATTACTGGAGTACATAATTTTTTAAAGAAATTATGGAAATTGTATGTTGATGATAGTGGTGTAAAAGTTACACATGATACAGCAACAAAAGACAACCTTAAAACTTTGCATAAAACTATCAAAAAGGTAGCAGAAGATATTGAGAATTTTTCTTTTAATACTTCTGTATCTACTTTCATGATTTGTGTGAATGAGTTAACTACTCAAAAATGTACTGCTAGAGAAATTTTAGAGCCGTTAGCTATATTAATGTCGCCTTACGCGCCTCACATAGCTGAAGAGCTCTGGGTACAATTAGGTAATGAAAATTCTGTTTCAGTAGCTGATTTCCCTATATTTGATGAAAAGCACTTGGTAGAAAGTAGTAAAAATTACCCAGTTTCTTTTAATGGTAAAATGCGTTTTATGTTAGAATTGCCATTGGATATGAGTAAGGATGCTATTGAAGAAACTGTATTAGCAGATGAGCGAACTGTAAAGCAATTGGATGGGAGAAGCCCTAAGAAAATAATTATTGTCCCGGGTAAAATCATCAACTTAGTTGGTTAAAGAATACATATTTTAAAGTCAAAAAAAACCTTTCTTGTAAAGGTTTTTTTTGATTTATGATTGTACCTATTCATAAGAAACGAATATTATAAAACTAAAAAACCACGCTACTAGCGTGGTTTTTTTATGAGATAAAAACAGAATAATAAATTATCTGTTCATGTTTTTAATTTCTTCAGAAAAAGTATCAACATCTAATACACCTTCTCTAATAAGTTGTAATGCTTTTTGAACAATAAACTCAACATTTGAAGGAGCAAAACCTAAACCTACACCAATACGCTCAAGCATAGTGATTTGTTTTTCTTTAATTTCTAAATCAACGTATACAATTCTTACCAAATCAAATAAACGCTCCAAACGTCTGTTATATGTAGTAGGAGGATTGATTGGGTAATTTGTTGGATTTTCTAAAATTTCTGCATAGGCAACTTCTCCAATGCTTAGTTTTTTTGCTAAACGTTGTAAAAACAACTGCTCTTCTTCAACAATTTTCCCGTCGCTTAAAGCTACACGAACAATAGCAGCAAAGTGACCTTGGTTTCTGGCAACAAATCCGCTTGAATATAAATCTTTAATAGACATTCTTTAAATTTTAAAAATTTTCTGCAAATATAAACAAATAGTTTATAAAGTTAAGTAATATATAGCGTTTAAAAAAGTTGGTTTTAGAAATTTTTACCTAAATATTTTAATTTTTTTGTAGTAAATAGATTGCAATGATAAGTATTGTTATAGGTGTTTTTAAAACATCTGGAATATGTTACAATTTTTAAAGTAGTATTGATTCATATTTCTGTTTTATTTGAAGTAGTTAAATTATAGCTTTCTATATTAATTAATAGATACAATAAAACCTCAAGAAAATCCTTGAGGTTTTATATTTTTAAAAAATTAGGAACTTTTCTTCCTAATAATAATTTAACAGAAGTACTAATGAAGTATCATATCACTTTTTTTAATTATTAATAACTAATTTTCTATTTTAACTAGTTTTTTTGGCCAAGGATCTTTGAACTCATATCCTTCTTTCCAAAGTTTAATTTCCTCGTCTGTAAGAAAACATGATTTTAGTCTTTCTGTAAATTGATTTACTTGAGATTTATCGCCAATTACTGTTAAATCACAATGTCTGTCACCAAAACGACCAGATTCTTTTAAAAGAAATTCTTTTAATTGTTCTATTTCCATTGAAGAAAGACCATGATCTTTATCTTCTATAATTCCCGCTCTCCAAGAGCCAATCAGTTCTAAACTAATTCCTCCTGCTGCTTGCTGCCAAAGTAAAGAATGTTTATCTCTACTTGCTAACCAAAAAAAACCTTTACTTCTGTAAATTTTTTTGTCAAGATATTGGTGGCATACATCCCAAAGACGTTGTGGGTGAAATGGTCTGTCATCTTTTATAACTAATGTAGCAAGATCATATGGACTATCGGAATCTTCTTCAGATGCTAATATTGTTTTCAATTCTTTAGTTAATTGTAAAACATTACTATAATTATACTCTTCAAGTTCAAATAACGATTCTATTGTTAATCTTCCAAATTGAACTGCATGTACTGATGCTAAGGGATTAATTTGTTGAATATATGTTGCAATATTTGGGAGTTGTTCTTTTTCAATTCGATCAGATTTTGTGATGAATAAGTGACTGCAAAACATTATTTGTTCCACCAATAAATTTACGGTATCTCTTTTGCCTTGAGTTACATTCTGCTGCATTTGTGGAATGAGTTTTTCTCCATAATTAAAATCATGTTTTAGCATAAGGCTGTCAATAAGAACAAAAACCCCTTGCAAACTTAAATGTTTTTGCTTTTTGAAATATTCAATCAGTGGCATAGGGTGACAACTTCCAGAGGTTTCTATTATAATAAGTTCTGGATTATGATTTAAAAGAAGATTCTTAATAGCTTCATTAAGTTTCTGGACACCAATTTTACTACTAAGAACACATGATGATATGGACTCTAATTTGCTATTGTCGTCTTCTATAATATCTGAATAACCTATTAATTCTCCATCAACGTCAAGTTCACTCATATCATTTACAATGGAGCAGACAGATATTTTTTTTTTCTTTGATTGTGCTAATAGGCTTCTAAAAAGTGTTGTTTTACCAGATCCAAGAAATCCATTTAATATAACAACAGGAATTTTTTTTAACTCGTTCATTTTTTTGGTTAGTGGTTCTTTAGTATTAAATTTTATATTAAAAAGGATTTTGAAATCTAGTTTAAAAATAAACAATTAAATGACTTAGTTTATATATATAAGGCAATCATTTAATGCTTAATTATTTTATAACTTCTTTTATTTGTTATCAAGTAACTTAATTGCATAAAAAAAACCCTTAAAAACTAGTGTTTTCAAGGGTTTGTAAAGTACAGGCGGAGAGACTCGAACTCTCACACCTCGCGGCACTAGATCCTAAGTCTAGCGTGTCTACCAATTCCACCACGCCTGCAATTAAGGAATGCAAATATACATATTCTTAGTAATTATCAAATAAAAATCTAAAAAAAATATCAATTCTATTTTTAGTATTTTTGAAGGACTAAAATTACAACATGGAGAATATAAAAAAATATGTAACTGAACATAAAGATAGGTTTTTAGATGAGCTCATAGAATTATTAAAAATTCCTTCTGTAAGTGCAGATTCTGCTTTTGAAAAAGATGTTATAAAAACTGCTGAACAAGTAAAATTACGTCTAGAGAAAGCAGGTTGTGATGCTGTAGAAATTTGCAAAACAGAGGGTTACCCTATTGTTTATGGAGAAAAGATAATTGATCCTAATTTGCCAACTATTTTAGTGTATGGTCATTACGATGTGCAACCTGCAGACCCTATTGAATTATGGACAAGCGGACCTTTTGAACCTGTAATTAAAAAAACAGAAAATCATCCTGAAGGTGCAATCTT
>CAWVSR010000108.1:0-4506 GCA_963932865.1 uncultured Kordia sp.
TAAGACTTTATTTTTGGGTTTTGTTTGGCGTCAACAGAAAAGTATTTATGTGCAGGAATTATGCACATGAATGTGGATATTAAAATCAGCAAATAATAATGATTATTATAAGATGCCTTCTGCATTAAATAAGTTGAAGTCCACATTAGTGTGAATGAAATAATGCTTAGGCGATATTTGTAGCCAATCATGACAAAAAAACCAAAAGTACCCATTACTAAATAATAAAAGTACATGCCGTTTCCGGATAAAGGTTGTAGCCATTCAAAACCAATTACAGTAAAAGTAAATTCAGGATCTATTAGAGTTCGTTTAATCCATCCGGTAAAGATGGCTCCTACAGATTCTAAAAATATTAATAAACCGAAAATAATTCTAAAAATAATTAGCGGAGAATTATCTATTTGTTTGAATAAAAATTTATTCATGATTTTCAAAATAGGTTAGTGCCGTTAGCTTGTCCTTTTTTAATTGCTCTTTTAATATAGCAAGAGATTCAAAATGTTGTTCATTTCGAATACGTGATTGTATTGATACCGAAATTTCATGATCATACACATCTTTATTCAAGTTAAATAAATGAATTTCAATAGTTCGTTGTGTACCGTTTACTGTTGGGTTATGACCAATGTTTAACATTCCAGTATAAGTCTCGCCTAAGATTGTTGCTTTTGCTATATACACCCCATTTTTAGGGATTATTTTATAGTCCTCTTTTATGCATACGTTTGCTGTAGGAAAATTAATAGTTTTTCCAATTCCTTTTCCTCTAGTAATAATGCCATTTAGTTGAAAATCATTTCCTAAATAAGAGTTTGCTATAGTTATATTACCACCTGCGAGTGCATTTCGTATTTTTGTAGAACTTACAGATACTGCATCAATATCTTGTGCAGTGATTTCCTCCACGGTAAAATCATAAATTTCTCCAAATTCTTTTAAATTTTCAATGTTTGCAGTTCTATTGCGTCCAAACCTATGGTCATAACCAACTATGATGTGTTTTACATTTAATTGGTTTACTAAAATATCTCTCACAAACTCAGTTGCGGAAAGCCTTGAAAACTCTTTTGAAAATGGTTGAATGATTAAATTTTTAATACCTATTTGTGCTAATAAATTTGCACGTTCCTCAATAGTATGTATAAGTTTAATTTCAGAATCTTTTTGCAACACCATTCTAGGGTGTGGAAAAAAAGTAAGTACAAGGGAAGCTAATTTTTTAGTTTCGGCAATATTAGTTAGCCTGTCTAGTATTTTTTTATGTCCAATGTGTATGCCATCAAATGTACCAATAGTTAAAACTGTTTGGGTTTTTGAGGTAAAAGACTCAATAGAATGAAATGTTTTCATAAAAGAATGCTATGATGCTTATTTGGGCTTTTGTAATAGAGGTATAAATATAAAAAATATTAATGATTATATTTATTTTCCGTTAAAGCTATTCATGGTATTATTCATGCCACCTAAGCCAAATGATTTGATAATTTCAATAGACTTATCAAGACGTTCAGAAAGTTTTTCATTTTCTTCCGAAGTCCAATTTCCCAATACATAATCTACTTGTCGACCTTTACTAAACTCATCACTTATACCAAATCTAAAACGATTGTACTTGGTAGTTTGTAATTGTAATTGCGTATCTTTTAAGCCATTATGTCCGCCGTCACTTCCTTTTTGTTTAATTCGAAGTGCACCAAAAGGCAGGTTTAAATCATCAGTAATTACCAATAAGTTTTCTAACGGAATATTTTCTTTAGTGAGCCAGTATTTAATTGCTTTCCCGCTTAAGTTCATATAAGTTGAGGGCTTAAGAAGTAAAAAACTTCTCCCTTTAAGTTTGTAGGTGGCAAGTGCTCCTAATTTTTGAGTAGTAAATGTGAGGTCTTCTTTTTTAGCAAGATGATCGAGTACTTTAAAGCCAATATTATGACGGGTGTTTTCATATTCACTCCCAATATTTCCTAAACCTACAATTAAGTATTTTTTCATAGTATTTGTGTCGTCTAATAAGCGTGTTTCTTTTTGTTTAAAGATATTAATTAGCCATTGAAACATTTGCATTATTTGAATTGTACAAAAATAAAAAAAGCATTCAACAAATGTTGAATGCTTTTTAAAATTATTTATGCTGTAAATTACTCTGCAGCTGTTGCAGCATCTGAATTTGCTTCAGCTTTTGCTTCGTCTTGTGCAGCTTTCATTGCAGCTCTAGATACTCTTACTTGAGCAACTACAGTATTTTCTGGTTGTATAAATGTATACTTTTCGTTAGTTAATTGAGAAATAGAAACTTTACCTCCAATATTTAATTCAGAAATATCAGCATCAATAAAATCAGGTAAATTAGCCGGTAAAGCTTTTACTCTTAATTTACGTTGGTTACGAGTTAAAACCCCACCTGCCATTACTCCAGGTGCATTTCCTACAATGTTAACAGGAATATTCATGGTAACTTCTCTGTCATCAAATAACTGGTAAAAATCTATGTGTAAGATTTTGTCAGATACTGGGTGAAACTGAATGTCTTGCAAAATAGCGTTAATACTAGTTCCGTTATCTAAAGCAATCACAACAGTGTGCGCGTTAGGAGTGTAAACTAATTTAGAGAATGCTAATTCTTCTGCTGAGAAATGCATTGCTTTGTCTCCTCCGTATACTACGCAAGGTACCATTCCAGCATTACGTAAGGCTTTAGTAGAAACTTTACCTACGCTTTCTCTTTGTGATCCGTTGATTGTAATTGATTTCATTTTATATTTTTAAATGATTATTAATATTCCCTATTTTTAGGGACGGCAAATGTAACTTAATTATTATATACAGCAAAATACTTGAATAGTAAATTGTTATATAAAGATGTTACATTATGAATTTTTCACTAATTGATTTGTTTTCGTGTACGCTTTTCATGACATCTGCAAACAAAGAAGCAGAACTTACAACCTTAATTTTATCGCTTTTACGTTCGTGAGGTATTGAGTCTGTAACAATTAATTGCTCTAACTTAGAGTTTTCAATACGTTCAAAAGCGTTACCAGATAATATAGCGTGAGTACAAATAGCTCTAACGCTTAGTGCACCTCGTTCTATCATCATATCAGCAGCTTTGGTTAAAGTACCTGCGGTATCCACCATATCATCTACTAATATTACATTTTGTCCTTTTACATCACCTATTAATTCCATGTGTGAAATTACATTGGCTTTTTCACGTTGCTTGTAACAAATAACAACATCACTTTCTAATGCTTTTGCATATGCATAGGCACGTTTTGAACCTCCCATATCTGGAGAGGCGATGGTTAAATTGTCAAGATTTAATGATTTTACATGAGGTAAAAATATTGTGGATGCAAATAAATGGTCTACTGGCTTTTCAAAAAATGCTTGAATTTGATCCGCATGTAAATCCATTGTAATAATACGAGTTGCTCCTGCAGTTTCTAATAAACTAGCTACTAATTTAGCAGTAATAGGAACTCTTGGCTTATCTTTTCTGTCTTGTCTTGCCCAACCATAGTAAGGTAAAACAGCAGTGATATGTCTAGCTGATGCTCTTTTTGCAGCATCTAACATCATTAATAATTCCATTAGATTTTCCGAAGAAGGATGTGTAGAGCCTATTAAAAATACTCTTCTTCCTCTTACAGATTCTTCAAATGAAGGCTGAAATTCACCATCACTATAAGTTGATCGTATTACGTTTCCTAACTTTGTTCCGAATGATTCTGCAATTTTTTCAGCAATCTCTTTACTTTGTGAACAGGCAAATATTTTTGGTTCTAATGTTGACTCAGCCATTTTACTTTTATTATAATTGATGCCGCAAAAATAACAATTTATCGCACAACACAAACCTATACGAATTGTATCTTTTTTAAATTCAGAACTTTTATAAATAAAATGCGCTAGAATTAAATATTTTTATATTTTTGCAGTCCTCAATGAATGCTCGAGTGGCGGAATTGGTAGACGCGCTGGATTCAAAATCCAGTGACTTCGGTCGTGTGGGTTCGATTCCCACCTCGAGTACAAAAAACCCTTGTTAATCCTATGATTAACAAGGGTTTTATCTTTTATTCCGTCGCGTCACAGTCGCGCTACTAAGGTTTCTTTATAATTTATTGAAGCTTATTCATACTTCCATAGTTCTTCATCCTCCCAATGTTTTTTGGCTTTCTCAGAACCATTTTCATATGCTTTTTTACACCAGAAATCAGCTTTTTTTAAATCTTTTAATATTCCCTCTCCATAAGTGTAGCATAATGAAAGATTGAATTGTGCAACTGAATTTCCTTGTTCTGCAGCTTTCTTATACCAATAGACTGTTTTTTGTAAGTCTTTTAGAGTTTCTTTACCAAATTGATAACAAATTCCAAGGTTGTTTTGTGCTATTGCATCTCCTTGTTCAGCTAATCTTTTGTTTTCTTCAAAAGTCTGTGCAACTATAATTTGAGTAAATAATATAGAGCAGTAATATTAATTTTTCATAAGTAGTTTGTT
>CAWVSR010000109.1:0-4461 GCA_963932865.1 uncultured Kordia sp.
AAAAGAATTGCCAACTCTACGTCTGTTTCTAGTCTTTTTAAATAATTTACTTGTTTTTGTTACAAACTTAATATAAAAAGCCTTTCAATTTATGAATACTTTAAAAGCTATAAAAAGAACTACTGCTTCTTCGGGGCAAGTTAACAAATTGCGTTTACAAGGTTTTATACCTGCTGTTTTATACGGTGGGGAAAAAAATAATACAAATATTAGTCTAAATAAATTGCATCTTAGAGATATGATTAAAACAGAAACGTTTATGTCTAAAGTAGTTGACTTAGATATAGATGGAAGTTCTGAAAAGGTGATACCTAGAGAAATTGCTTATGACCCTATTTCTGATGAACCTATTCACATTGATTTTATGAGAATTGTTCAAGGATCAAAATTAGTTTTAGAAATACCTGTAAAATTTATAAACCATGAAAAGTCACCAGGTTTAAAAAAAGGTGGTGTTTTAAATACTGTAAGAAGAAAAGTAGAGTTAAAGTGTCCAGCTGAAGTTATACCAAATGAATTAGTTGTTGATTTAGAAAATATTGAAATTGGAACTAGTATTAAAATTTCATCTGTTAAATTACCAGAAAAAGTTGTTCCAACTATCACAGATAGAGATTTTGTTGTTGCAACAGTAGTTGCTCCTACTGTGGTTGTAGAACCAGAAAAAACAGAAGAAGCTGCTGCTGAAGGTGAGGCTGTAAGTGCTGATGCCGAAGTGTCTGCTGAAGGATCAGCTGAAGGTCAAACTAAAAAAGATGATGGTAAAGAAAAACCAACAAAACCTTCAGAGGACAAAACGAAAGCTGCTTCAAGTGAAAAAGAAACCAAAAAGAAATAATATAGGACAAACTATAAAAAATGCTTCTTTTAGTTGGCTTAGGTAATCCTAATCCAAACCATCAAAACAATCGTCACAATGTAGGATTTTCTGTGATCGATTCTATAAACAAAACTTTTAAATTGTCAAAACAAAAACCTAAATTTAAGGGACTTCTGACTACTGGAAATATTCAAGAGCAAAAAGTATTTGCTATAAAACCCTTAACATTTATGAATAGTTCAGGGATTTGTATTAAAGAACTTATTGATTATTTTAGAATAGATGTAAAAAATGTTTTTGTGTTTCATGATGATATGGATATCAATCTAGGAAAAGTAAAAGCTAAGTTTGGAGGAAGTAGTGCTGGCCATAATGGTATCGAGTCGATAGACAAAAATATTGGAAAGAATTATTCACGTATACGAATAGGTATTGGTAGATCTGAAAAAAACTCCTCAGGAGCTGATCATGTGTTGGAAAATTTTTCAGTTGATGAAAAAAAAAATGTAGAAGAAATAACTTCCAGTATAGTTAAATCGTTAAGCACTTTATTAAATAGAGATTTAGATCTTTTTTCAAGCCAAGTTAATCAAAAATAAACATGGGTTTTAAATGTGGTATAGTTGGTTTGCCCAATGTTGGTAAATCAACCTTATTCAACGCTTTAACAGCCTCCAAAAAAGCACAAGCCGAAAATTTTCCTTTTTGCACAATAGACCCCAATATAGGAATAGTCTCTGTTCCTGATGAAAGATTAAAAAAAATATCCACAATATCAAATTCATTGAAAACTATTAATGCTGCAATTACATTTGTTGATATAGCTGGATTAGTAAAAGGAGCATCCAAAGGCGAAGGCTTAGGAAATAAGTTTCTCTCTCATGTTAGAGAAGTTGATACAATTATTCATTTAACTAGATGTTTCGACTCAGAAAAAATATTAAATGTTAACCAAAGTGTGGATCCTGTTAGGGATATTGAAATAATAGAAACTGAAATTTTATTATCAGATTTAGAGTCTTTACAAAAGAGGCTAGAAAAAAATAATAGAAAAAAAATAGATAAGGATGAATTAAAATTTTTAGAAAATTGTAAAAAATTAATTAACGATGGAAAAAACTTAGATATTTTAAAAGAAGAAACTGATACTGATTTAATTAAAAAATCTGGCTTACTATCACTTAAACCAAGAATTATAGTATGTAATGTTGATGAAAAAAGTTTGCCAAATGGAAATAATTATTCTGATCTTTGTAAAAAACAATTTTCTAACGAAAATGTAATTGTAGTTTGTGCTGATATAGAAGATCAAATTATGAATTTACAAGATAAAGAACGTAATGAATTTATGATTGAAAGTGGAATTAAAAGTACTGGGTTAAATAATCTAATTAAATCAGGTTATAATACTCTTGGACTAAGTACATTTTTCACATCAGGACCTGAAGAAAGTAGAGCTTGGACAATTAAAAAAAATTCAAAAGCTGATGATGCGGCAGGAGTAATTCATACTGACTTTAAAAAAAAATTTATAAGAGCAGAAACTGTCTCTCATGAAGATTTTATTAAATATAAAGGATTTAATGAATGTAAAAATATTGGCAAATTGAGACTTGAAGGTAAAGATTATAATGTAAAAGATGGTGATGTAATGTTTTTTAGAACTGGTGCTTAATATTTAAATTATTTAAAAGTTTTAGGATCTTCTCCCTCGTATTCAGTCACTGCTCTTTCAACTTTATCAAAAGTTTCTTCCTCTTCTTTTTCTTTTGAACCAAACCTAGACCATACTCTTTGCTTACTCATATAAACTAAAGTTATTAGTATAATTAAGTAAATAATAGTTTTGAACCCCATTCTATGTTGAGATTCTAAATGAGGTTCGGATGCCCAAACAAGGAAGCTTGTTACATCTTTTGCTATTTGTTCTTTCGATGTTGAGGTTCCATCAGCATACTCAACAATTCCCTCAGAAATTGGTTCTGACATTTTAATTTTATTACCTGGCATATATTTATTATAATAAACTCCATCATCTAATTCGAAACCATCTGGTGCCTCTTCATATCCCATAAGAAGAGAATAAATATAATCAGCTCCACCCGCTCTAGCCTTAGCCAATACTGACATATCGGGAGGATATGCTCCGCCATTAGCAGCTGTTGAAGCTTCAACATTAGGATAAGGTTTTACGAATTTATCAGAAGGTCTAGCTGGTCTGGTAAACATTTCGCCATCGCTATTTGGTCCATCTTCGACTTCAAATTGAGATGTTATTGCCTTAACCTCATCAACAGAAAATTCTGGACCACCTTTTTCTGATAAATTTCTGTAACTTAAATGCTGAACAGAATGGCAGCCAGCGCAAACTTCTTGGTAAACTTGGTAGCCTCTTTGTAATGAAGCTCTATCAAAAGTACCAAAAAGACCCTCAAAACTCCATTTGGTTTCAATCAGTTCTATATTTTTTTCTTCTGAAAAAACAGAAAAAGGTATTAAAGATAAAAAAATAATTATAAAAATTTTATTTTTTAATTTATTTAAATGAACCAACATTTTCTCCTTCATACCTTGCTGCAGCTTTTTTAAACTTATCTAGCACCCCAGGCTTATCAAGTACTGGGTCTGATATGCTTCGAGGTAATGGATCAGTTTTTTCATAACGTCCAAGTAGTGGAAGTAATACTAAAAAGTGAATAAAATAATAAGCTGTACCTAATCTAGATAAAATTAAATAAATACCTTCAGGCGGTTTAGCTCCTAAATATCCAAGCAAAATTACTATAAACAATAATAACCAAAAAAACTTTTTATATACTGGTCGAAAAGTAGTTGATCTTACTTTGCATGAATCCAGCCACGGCAACAACATAAGTATAAAAATTGAAGCAAACATAAATATAACTCCACCTAATTTACTAGGTATGGCTCTTAAAATTGCATAAAATGGCAGCAAATACCATTCTGGGACTATGTGTGCTGGTGTAACTAATGGATTTGCTTCAATATAATTATCTGGATGACCTAAAACATTTGGAGCAAAAAAAACAAACCATAAGAAAACAGCTATAAATAATAGTAAAGCAAAAATATCTTTCATAACCATGTATGGATGAAAAGGCATAGTTTCATTACTATTTTTTTTAACATCAATTCCAACTGGATTGTTATTTCCCGGTACATGTAATGCCCAGATATGAAGAATTACTAAACCAAAAATTAAAAAGGGAAGCAAATAGTGTAAACTATAAAATCTATTTAAAGTTGGGTTATCAACTGAATATCCTCCCCATAACCATGTTGTAATACTTTCTCCAATAAATGGAATTGCACTAAATAAATTAGTTATGACTGTAGCTCCCCAAAAACTCATTTGACCCCATGGCAAAACATAACCCATAAATGCTGTAGCCATCATAAGTATATAAATTAGAAGTCCAATAATCCAAATTACTTCTCTTGGCGATTTGTATGAGCCATAATATAAAGATCTAAAAATATGAATATACACAGCTAAAAAAAACATTGAAGCGCCATTTGCATGAACATACCTAATCAACCATCCATAGTTTACATCTCTCATAATATGTTCAATGCTTTCAAAAGCATGATCAACATGAGCCACGTAATGCATGGCAAGA
>CAWVSR010000110.1:0-4418 GCA_963932865.1 uncultured Kordia sp.
ATATAAAAAATGGACGTCATCCAGTTATTGAAAAGCAGTTGCCAATAGGAGAAACTTACATTGCGAATGATGTGTTTTTAGATAAAGAAAATCAGCAAATGATTATGATTACTGGGCCAAATATGTCTGGTAAATCTGCTATTTTACGTCAAACAGCTCTGATTGTACTTTTGGCTCAAATGGGAAGTTTTGTTCCGGCAGATTCTGCTAGAATTGGTGTTGTAGATAAAATATTTACTCGAGTAGGAGCTAGTGATAATATATCTATGGGAGAATCTACTTTTATGGTAGAAATGAATGAAACTGCAGCAATCCTAAACAATCTATCTGAAAGAAGTTTAATATTGTTAGATGAAATAGGAA
Organism: uncultured Kordia sp.; assembly: GCA_963932865.1. GTDB lineage: Bacteria > Bacteroidota > Bacteroidia > Flavobacteriales > Flavobacteriaceae. The sequence continues at coordinate 364 of CAWVSR010000110.1, forward strand.
GAGGAACCAGTACCTATGATGGAGTTTCTATAGCATGGGCTATTTCTGAATACTTACATGAACACCCATCAAAAGCAAAAACATTATTCGCAACTCATTATCATGAGTTGAATGAAATGTCTGAAACATTTAAAAGAATAAAAAACTTTAATGTATCTGTAAAAGAGACAAAAGATAATGTGCTTTTTTTACGAAAACTAACAGCGGGAGGGAGTCATCATAGTTTTGGTATTCATGTAGCAAAAATGGCTGGTATGCCACAACAGGTAATTTCTAAAGCAAATAAAATATTAAAGAAGTTAGAAAAAAATCATTCTTTAGAAGAAATTACAAGTAGCTTAAATGAATTACAAGATGAAATGCAGTTGAGTTTCTTTAATTTAGACGACCCATTACTTACGGATTTAAAAGAAGAAATTATTCATACAGATATCGACACTTTGACGCCTATAGAGGCTTTAATGAAGTTAAATGAAATAAAACGAATGTTGGTTAAGTAGTAATCTATTTTTTTTGGTTGGTGCTTAAACGATTTTTTGTAGGTGACTTAAAATCTTTTCTGTAGCACCAATATTATTTTTAATATAATTACTATTTATTTCACCGGTTGCTAACCTATATTTGGAGTCGTCTATTAGTTTTTGGATTGTTTTGTTGTAGGTCTCTTTTGTTGCTACAGACAAAATTCCCTTTTGTAAAACCAACTCGTTTGCTTCTTGAAATTTACTAAAGTTCGGTCCGATTATAATCGGGATACCAAAAACAGCAGGTTCTAACGTGTTGTGAAGACCTGTTTTAAAACCACCGCCAACATAAGCAATGTCCGCTGCACTATAAATTTTGGTAAGAAGACCAATAGTGTCAACTATTAATACGTCGTAATCAGCTAAATTCTTTCCTTTTCTTTCTGAATATAAAACCACAGACTTTATTATGGCTTCTTTTAATTTTACGATTTTATGTGCTTTTATATCATGTGGAGCTATAATGTGTTTCGTATTTGAGGAGTTGTTTAGAGAGTCAAGATATATTTTTTCATCATCTTCCCAAGAGCTACCATAAACTATTGAAATTTTAGAATTTTTAAAATCATCAATAAATTTTAATTGGTTATTGTTTGTTAGAATTTCTGAAACCCTATCAAATCTTGTGTCTCCAGAGATGGTGACGTTTTTTAAATTAATACTATTTAGTAGTTTTTTTGATTTTGTGTTTTGCACAAAAAAATGATCAAATGTTTTTAGAGATTTACGCATCCATTTACCATAGTTTTTAAAGAAAATTTGGTCATTTCTAAAAATACCAGAAATCAATAATGTTTTACTTTTTGAATTTTTAAGTTCATTTAAATAATTAGGCCAAAATTCATACTTCACAAAAATTGAAATCTCAGGATGAACAATGGTTATAAATTTTTTAGCATTTTTTATGGTGTCTAACGGTAAGTAAACTATACAATCTGCAATAGGACTATTTTTTTTAACTTCATATCCTGAAGGCGAGAAAAAACTTATAATAATTTTATGATTCGGATAAGACTTCTTTAGTTTTTCTATTACAGGTAATCCTTGTTCAAACTCTCCTAGTGATGCTGTATGAATCCATATTGTTTTGTCCTCTTTTGAGATGTTTTTCTCTAGAGTACTAAAAACAGTTTTTCGACCATTAACAAATAGTTTTATTTTCGGATTAAATAAAGCAATGAACTTTAAGATTAAGCCGACAACATATATTAGAAAATTATAAAGAAACTTCAATGTTTAAGTGTTTTTACGAATCAAATGCTAAAATACATTTCTTAGTTCAATTGTAATACAGAAACAAATTGGATTTTGTATTTTTGATAAAATTTACGAAGACCCACGATAATGAAAAAGATTCAAATGGTAGACCTTAAAGGTCAATATGAGAAAATTAAAGAGGAAGTAAACACATCAATTTTAAATGTTTTAGACTCTACTGCATATATAAACGGACCTGAAGTTAAGGCGTTTCAATCAGAATTAGAAGCATATTTAGGGGTTAAGCATGTTATACCTTGTGCAAATGGTACTGATGCTTTGCAAATAGCAATGATGGGCTTAGGGCTCCAGCCAGGAGACGAGGTTATTACTGCAGATTTTACTTTTGCAGCAACTGTTGAGGTAATTGCATTGTTAGGGTTAACACCTGTTTTGGTTGATGTTAATCCAGATGATTTTAATATAGACATTAGCGCTATTGAAAAAGCAATAACTCCAAAAACAAAAGCTATTGTGCCAGTACATTTATTTGGTCAATGTGCTAATATGGATGCTGTAATGGATTTGGCAAAAAAGCATAATTTATTTGTTATTGAAGATAATGCACAAGCTATTGGAGCAGATTATATTTCTGAAGATGGTACTTCAAAAAAATCTGGAACTATTGGTCATGTAGCTTCAACTTCTTTTTTTCCTTCAAAAAACCTTGGTTGTTATGGAGATGGAGGTGCTATTTTTACAAATGATGATGAGTTGGCGCACAAAATACGCGGTATTGTAAATCACGGGATGTACAAGAGATACCATCATGATGTTGTTGGAGTAAATTCTCGTTTAGATTCAATTCAAGCAGTAGTTTTAAGAGCTAAGTTGAAAAACTTAGATCAATACAATCATGCTAGAAGAAATTCAGCAAGAAAGTATAATGAAGCTTTTAAGGAGAATTCAAAAATAGTTACACCTCAAATTACAGGTACTTGTAATGATATTTGTAGCAGCTGTAATTGTCATGTTTTTCACCAATACACTATTCAGGTAGATACTGACCGTGATGCCTTAGTACAACATCTTAATAGCTTAGATATTCCTTGTGGGGTTTACTATCCAATTCCGTTACATAGTCAAAAAGCATATGCAGACAATCGTTATGATGAAGCTGATTTTACGGTAACAAATAAATTAATTCAAAATGTTATTTCTCTTCCAATGCATACGGAATTAGATGATGAACAAATTGAATTTATTACTTCCGAAGTAATTGCGTTTGTAAACAAATAAAATATTTATATTATATTCTTACTTTAAATGAAAGTACTCGTAACAGGAGGTTTAGGTTTTATAGGTTCTCATACAATAGTTGAATTACAGCAAAAAGGAATTGAAGTAGTTGTGATTGATAACTTGTCTAATTCAAGCTTAGCTGTTTTAGATGGTATTGAAAAAATATCGGGTATACGTCCATATTTTGAGCAGTTAGATTTGCGAGATAAATCTGCGGTTTTTTCTTTTTTTGAATCACAAGCTAATATTGATGGTGTGATACATTTTGCAGCGAGCAAAGCTGTAGGGGAAAGTGTTGAAAACCCTTTGTTGTATTATGAAAATAATATCAATACACTTGTATATGTATTGCAGGCCCTAGAAAAATATAATATTTCTAATTTTATTTTTAGTAGTTCTTGTACAGTTTATGGTCAAGCAGATGTATTGCCAATAACAGAAAATGCACCTATTAAAAAGGCGGAATCTCCTTATGGAAATACAAAACAAATAGGAGAAGAAATTATTCAAGATACTTGTAAAATATCTTCTAATTTAAACGCTATTTCATTACGTTATTTTAACCCGATAGGAGCACATTCAAGTGCTGAGATAGGAGAGTTGCCTATGGGTGTTCCACAAAATTTAGTGCCATTTATTACGCAAACAGCCATTGGTGTTAGAAAAGAGTTATCGGTTTTCGGTAATGACTATCCAACAACAGATGGTACTTGTGTTAGAGATTATATTCATGTAGTTGATTTGGCAAAAGCTCATGTTCTAGCAATTGAACGATTAGTTAATAATAAAAACACTAGTAATTACGAAACTTATAATATAGGAACAGGTAAAGGAAGTACCGTATTAGAAGTTATTAATTCTTTTGAAAAAATATCAAATACTTCTTTAAATTATTCTTTTGCTCCAAGACGCTCTGGTGATGTTGTTGAAGCTTATGCCGATAATAGAAAAGTAAGTTCAGACCTAGGTTGGAAAGCTGAATCATCTCTTGATGATGCTATGCTTTCTGCATGGAATTGGGAAAATAAATTA
>CAWVSR010000111.1:0-4370 GCA_963932865.1 uncultured Kordia sp.
TGAAGGAAATGTTAATTCTGAACGAATTATAACAATGTTAAATGTTGTTAATGATGAGTTGGTTATTGAGGAAAAAGGCATTTATTCTGTAGAGAAATTTTTATTGGCTAGACGACTAATGTACTGGCAAGTTTATTTACATAAAACGAGTTTAGTTGCAGAAAGTTTATTAGTTAGAGTATTAAAAAGAGCAAAGGAATTAGTGCATCAGGGTATAAAAGTAGAAGCAAGTCAGCCTTTTGATTATTTTTTAAAACATCAGATTGATGATGTTAATTTTAGTAAAAATGATTTAGAGATATTTTCAAAATTAGACGATTATGATATTGTTTCTGCCATGAAATCATGGATGAATCATAGTGATATAGTATTATCAAATTTATCAAAAATGATAATAAACCGTGATTTACTAAAGATAAAGCTTGATAAAGAACCTATATCTAGTTTAAGTTTTAACAAACTACAAAAACAAATAAAAGAAAATTATAAACTAACAAATGCGGAGGTAGATTATTTTGTTTTTAAATCATCAGTAAGTAATCAAGCTTATAACGCAGAAGAATCAGGGATAAAAATATTATTAAAAAATAAAGAGGTTATTGATGTTGCAGAAGCGTCTGATCATTTAAATTTAAAAGCCTTGTCTATGCCTGTTAAAAAATACTTCGTCTGTTATCCAAAAGACAATTAACATTTTTTATATTTGCGATGATGGAATTTACAGCAGAACAAATAGCGGGTATTTTAGAGGGGGACATTTTAGGTAACCCTGAGGCTAAAGTATCAAAGCTAGCAAAGATAGAAGAAGGAGTTGAAGGCGCGTTAACGTTTTTAGCAAATCCAAAATATACGCCTCATATATATACTACAAAAGCTTCTGTAACTATTGTTAACAGAGACTTTGTTCCTGAGAAAGAGATATCAACAACATTGATAAAAGTAGATGATGCATATAAATCATTCTCTAAGTTATTAGAATATTACAATCAAGTAAAAAATAATAAGTTAGGAATTGAAGAACCTTCTTTTAAATCAGAAACTGCAATTTATGGAGAAGATGTTTATTTAGGTGCTTTTTCATATTTAGGGGAAAATGTAGTTTTAGGTAACAATGTTAAAGTATATCCTCATGCTTACATTGGAGATAATACCAAAATTGGAGATAATGTTACTATTTACTCAGGCGCTAAAATATATTCAGAAACTTTAATTGGTAATGGTTGTATTATTAATAGTGGAGCTATTATTGGTGCAGATGGTTTTGGATATGCTCCTGATGAAAATGGAGAGTTTCAAAAAGTACCACAAACAGGTAATGTTATTTTAGAAGATAATGTCGAAGTAGGTGCATCGGCAACAATTGATAGAGCTACTCTAGGCTCTACAATACTTCGTAAAGGAGTGAAAATCGATAATCAAGTACAAATAGCACATAATGTAGAGATCGGTTCTCACACTGTTATTGCTGCTCAAACTGGAATTGCAGGGTCAACTAAAATTGGAGAATACTGTATGTTTGGTGGTCAAGTAGGCGTAGCAGGGCATCTAACTATTGGAAATAATATAAGAGTTCAAGCGCAAACTGGAATTGGACATCGAGTGAAAGATGGGGAAAAGCTATATGGCTCACCTGCAATTGATTATAATAACTATGTTAAATCATACGTTCACTTTAAAAACTTACCAAAAATAGTAAGTCAACTAAATAAATTAGAAAAAAAAATAAACAACAATGAATAATACTGTTGTAAAACAAAGAACACTTCAAAATGAAGTTACACTAAAAGGTATTGGACTTCATACCGGTAAAGAAGTTACAATAACTTTTAAACCAGCTGCAGAAAATCATGGATATGCTTTTTCTAGAACAGATTTAGAAGGAAACCCCATTATAAAAGCTAAAGCTGAATATGTAACAGAAACACAAAGAGGAACAAATCTTGAATTCAAAGGAATTCAGATAAATACTTCAGAACATGTTCTGTCTGCTTTGGTTGGATTAGAGGTTGATAATTGTTTAATTGAAATGAATTCTCCTGAACCACCAATTATGGATGGTTCTTCGAAATTTTTTGTTGAAGCAATTGAAACTGCTGGAATTATAGAACAAAAAGCAGAAAGAGATGAGTATATAGTAAAAGATGTTATTTCATATGTAGATGAAGCATCAGGCTGTGAGATAATGATTATGCCTTCTGATGAATATCAAGTAACTACAATGGTAGATTACGGTACTGAAGTATTAGGAACACAAAACGCTACTTTAAAAAAACTTTCAGATTTTAAAGCGGAAATTTCAGATTCTAGGACCTTTAGTTTCTTACATGAAATAGAAGCATTGCTAGATCATGGTTTAATTAAAGGAGGAGATCTCAACAATGCAATAGTATATGTAGATAAAGTGATATCTACTGAAACTATGGAAAAATTAAAAAAAGCTTTTGATAAAACAGATGTCTCAGTTAAATCTAATGGAATATTGGATAATTTAACTTTACATCATCCAAATGAAGCTGCTCGACACAAGTTACTTGATGTAATTGGTGATTTAGCATTAATAGGTACGCGTATTAGAGGTAAAGTAATTGCAACAAAACCTGGTCATTTTGTGAATACAGAATTTGCTAAAAAAATGGCCTCTATTATAAAGAAAGAGCGTAGAAATGCAGTTCCTACTTATGATATTAATCAAGCCCCTTTGATGGATATTCATAAAATTATGGAAATGCTTCCTCATAGGCCTCCGTTTTTATTAATAGATAGGGTTTTAGAGATTTCTGATTCTCATGTAGTTGGAATGAAAAATGTTACAATGAATGAGCCGTTTTTTATTGGACATTTTCCTGAAGCACCAGTAATGCCTGGTGTATTACAAGTAGAGGCTATGGCTCAAACAGGAGGGATATTAGTACTAAGTACGGTGCCTGATCCTGAAAATTATTTAACATATTTTATGAAAATTGATAATGTTAAATTTAAACAGAAAGTTTTACCAGGTGACACATTATTTTTTCATTGCAGTTTAATTTCTCCTATAAGAAGAGGAATATGTCATATGCAAGCTTATGCATATGCAAACGGAAAAGTAGTTGCAGAAGCTGAAATGATGGCTCAAATAGCAAAAAAACAATAAAAGATTATGAATCAACCATTAGCATATGTCCATCCAGGCGCAAAAATTGCAAGAAATGTAGTTATAGAGCCTTTTACAACAATACATAACAACGTTGTTATAGGAGATGGAACATGGATAGGATCTAACGTAACCATAATGGAAGGCGCTAGAATTGGTAAAAATTGTAGAATATTTCCTGGAGCAGTAATTTCAGCTGTACCACAAGATTTAAAATACAATGATGAAGATACTACTGTAGAAATTGGTAATAATGTTACCATTCGTGAATGTGTAACAATTAATAGAGGTACAACTGATAAAATGAAAACAGTTGTAGGTGATAACTGTTTAATAATGGCATATTGTCATATTGCTCATGATTGTTTTGTTGGTGATAATTGTATTTTTTCTAACAATACAACCTTAGCAGGTCATATAACTGTTGGAGATAATGTTATTCTAGCAGGTATGGTTGCAGTACACCAATTTTGTTCAATAGGTAACCATGCTTTTGTAACTGGTGGTACTTTGGTTAGAAAAGATGTGCCTCCTTACGTAAAAGCTGCAAGAGAACCTATTTCATATGTAGGGATTAATTCTGTAGGTTTACGTAGAAGAGGTTACGAAATTGAAAAAATTAGAGAAATTCAAAACATATACAGAATTCTTTATCAAGGAAAACATAATAATTCACAAGCTGCTGGTGTAATCGAAGCAGAAATGACAGCTTCAAAAGAGCGTGATGAGATTTTAATGTTTATTAAAAACTCAAAACGTGGAATTATGAAAGGATATTTTAAATCAAATTAATAAAAAATTATGGCAACTACTTCAGATATTAGAAACGGATTATGCATTAGGTATAATAATGATATTTATAAAATAATCGAATTTCTACATGTAAAACCAGGAAAAGGTCCTGCTTTTGTTCGTACAAAGTTAAAGAGTGTTACTTCAGGAAAAGTGATTGATAATACTTTTCCATCAGGAAGAAAGTTAGATGATGTAAGAGTTGAAACAAAAAAATTTCAATTTTTATATCCTGAAGGAGATACCTTTCATTTTATGAATGTGGAAGATTATAACCAAATTACACTAGAAAAAAAATCTTTAGACGCACCAGGTTTATTAAAAGAAGGTGAAGTAGTTACAGTACTAATTAATGCAGAAGATGAGATGCCTTTATCAGTAGATATGCCTGCAACTGTAATATTAGAAATTACTCATACCGAACCTGGTATTAAAGGAAATATGG
>CAWVSR010000112.1:0-4354 GCA_963932865.1 uncultured Kordia sp.
TTAATAATTGTGGCAGTTGCGTTGTTCCAAAATATTGATCTACATCTGGTATGTCTTTTTCTAAATCTGGTTTATAGCGCTCACTCAAACAACCGGTAACAAAAACTTTATCAACCTCACCTTCTTCTTTTTTCTGCATAAACTCTAAAATAGTGTTTACAGATTCTTCCTTGGCGTTGTTAATAAAACCACAGGTGTTTATTACTACAATATTACCTTCCTCTTCATGTGCAACTTCTTTACCATTGGCCTTTAATTGCCCCATTAAAACTTCCGAGTCATAAACGTTTTTAGAACATCCGAGTGTGACTACGTTAATCTTATTTTTCTTAAGTGATTTTGTTCTCATACCTAAATTTTGGACTGCAAATATACAACCTATAGTTTTGAGATTACTTATATGGGTCACAAAATTGAATTTGAAGTAGTAACACTTAGATATCTTTGTTATATTAGTTCTAAAAAGGATTGTTTTTTTTTAAATAAAATTATGCTTACAGAAATATATGAGGCAAAAAATCTAATCATCAATATTCAAAAAGAAACTAATTAAATATGAAGTATTTTATTTTTTTACTATTTACTTCAATATGCGTGTCTCAAAAGAAACCTCCTGACAGCTTACAATTGTATTTTGAAAATTCAAAATTTTCAATTACCGATATTCACAAAGAACAATTAAACTATTTTTTTAAAGATATTAAACTAGACGAAGTTCTTCAAATTAAAATTAAAGGATATACTGACTTTGTTGGAAATCATGTATTTAATAATAAACTATCAAAAAAACGAGCACAAGAAACTTATAATTTTATCATTTCAAATTATAAGTTTACAGCAATTGCTCAACAAGGTTTGGGAGAAATAGATGAAAAACTAGATGAAAGTAATTTTGAAAAAGGTAATAGCAAGCATAGAAAAGTAGACATCATTTTATCATATGAAAAACCTAAAGATATATTTGTTAGTCTCACAAGAAAACAACGCTACCTTAAAAAACTTCCAAAGCTAAGTGTTGGAGAAAAAATTCGTATTGAAAATATCCGATTTGCAATAAGCACAGCAAACATATCAAAAGAATCAATAGAAGATATTGATGGGATTGTAAAAATATTAAAAGCATATCCAAAAATAAAAATATCCATAGAGGGTCATGTCTGCTGTGGTGATGAAGAAGAATATATATCAAAAATACCACATCCAGAAAACCTTAGCTTATCTAGAGAACGCGCGAAAAAAATATACAATATGTTTATAAATAAAGGAATCAATGCAAACAGACTTTCTTACAAAGGCTATGGATTTACGAGACCTTTAGAATATCCTGAAAATAGTATTGCAATAAAGAAAGAGAATAGACGAATTGAATTAAAAATCCTAAAAAGATAAAAGACTACTAATATGTAGTCTTTTATCTTAATTTATATAAAATGCATGTTATGCAGTTCTTACAATTTTTGCTCCAATAGCACGTAAACGTTCGTCGATTCGTTCATAACCTCTATCAATTTGTTCAATATTATGAATAATACTCGTCCCTTTTGCAGATAATGCAGCTATTAACAATGAAATACCAGCTCGTATATCTGGAGAAACCATTGTTGTTGCTTTTAATCGAGACTTAAAATCATGCCCAATAATAGAGGCTCTATGCGGATCGCATAAAATAATTTTAGCTCCCATATCAATTAATTTATCGACGAAAAATAAACGACTTTCAAACATTTTCTGGTGGATTAAAACACTTCCTCTTGCTTGTGTTGCCATTACCAAAACGATACTTAAAAGATCTGGTGTAAAACCAGGCCAAGGTGCATCTGCAACAGTTAATATAGAACCATCAATATAGTTCTGAATTTCATATCCATCTTTATGTTCAGGAACATAAATATCATCCCCTCTTTTTTCAAGAGTGACTCCTAACTTTCTAAATACTGAAGGGATATTTCCTAAATTGTCCCAACTTACATTTTTGATAGTTATTTCACTTTTTGTAATTGCAGCAAGACCTATCCAACTTCCAATTTCAATCATATCTGGTAATACGGTGTGCGAACAACCTGTTAGTGCATCAACTCCTTCAATAGTCAATAAGTTTGAGCCAACTCCAGTTATTTTTGCCCCCATACTATTCAACATTTTACTCAATTGTTGAATGTAAGGCTCACAAGCAGCATTATATATTGTTGTAATTCCTTCTGCTAAAACAGCAGCCATTAATATATTTGCAGTTCCAGTTACAGAAGCTTCATCAAGCAACATGTCCGTACCAATTAACTTCTCTGCCTCAACACCGTAAAAATATTCTTCTCTATTGTAACGGAAATTTGCACCTAATTTTATAAAACCTTCAAAATGTGTATCTAAACGTCTTCTTCCTATTTTATCCCCTCCTGGTTTAGGAATATATCCTTTACCAAAGCGAGCTAGCAAAGGACCAACAATCATTATTGACCCTCTTAGTGAACTTCCTTCTTTTTTAAAACCTGGTGTCTCTAAGTATTTTAAATTTAATTCATCTGCTTGAAAGGAATAAGATCCATGAGCTAATTTTTGAATTTTAACCCCTAAATTCCCTAACAAACTAATTAGTTTATTAATATCTATTATATCAGGAATATTGTTGATTGTTACTTTTTCAGGAGTAAGTAAAACTGCACATAAAATTTGTAATGCTTCATTTTTTGCACCTTGAGGTTGAATTTCACCACTTAACTTGTGTCCTCCTTCTATTTGAAATGTTCCCATTAAAATTATTGATTTAGTACCTTTTACGGTTAGTATTTTTACTCGAACTTCTTTGGTTTTTATTATTCGTTTTATTTGAATGTGACTTATTTGTATTATGACGACTTTTAACGTTTATCAATTTACTTGATTCTGTTAATACTAAATCATTTTTTGTAATATCAATACCTCCATCAGACAACTCATATAAGTGATTAAATATAACCGCATCTTCAACAGTATCTTTATTCCAATTCAAAAAACATTTTTTCATGTGATTTGCAATTGTTACAACAAGAGCCTGTTTTAGTTCACCTTCATCCCATCGTAAAGCAACATCAATCATTCTCTTTATATTATTCCCATAAAAACGATATTTCGGAAAATTTTGTGGATAAGGCAGTCGCTCTGGCCTTTCTGCTAATTCCTCTCTTGTTGGCTTATCAAAAGGAGAATCTACGTCTAATTTAAAATCAGAAATTATAAACAACTGATCCCATAGTTTGTGCTTAAAGTCATTAACATCACGTAAATGAGGGTTTAAATTACCCATTACATCTATAATTGCTTTTGCAACTTTATTACGTTCAGCTGTATCTTCAATAGAAATTGCGTAATCTACCATTTTCTGAAGATGCCTACCATATTCTGGAATAATTAATTTGTTTCGTTCAGTATTGTATTCTATATTTTCAATCAAAATATGCTTACTTATTTAATGAAAAAGAAATCTAAATATTTCTTTTAGGAAGAATAATTATTTTTTGCAAAGTAATAATTTTAAATGAGCTAGATGCATTTATTATAAAGAAATAATACCTTCAATAACTGTAACTTCTTTGTATTTATTAATTATAGCATCAGCAGACTTCATTTTCACTTCTATAGATAGGCTTGTATATTTGCCGTTTTTAGATTTTTTTGTTTTAATTGTAGCACCTATATTATTGAATTTATCACTTACCTCTTTAACTTTATTGTCATTATCCATTGAAGGAACAATAAACTTATATAGATATAATGAAGGAAATACCGTCATATCCTCTAATTGAGACTTTAGCTTTTTATAAAATTCTTCTGGATTTGTATTTGTACTCATATATTTACTTAAAATTTAAACACAAATATAAAATATATTATGATGTTAAATTTATTTTTATTCCTAAGTTAATTTAGTTAATTTGCTATTATACTATATGTAAAAATGAAAAGAATACTTCTAATTGGAAGTCCAGGGTCCGGAAAAACAACAATACTTTCTGATTTAAAAAAAAGAGGCTATACGTGTTTCCAAGAAATCTCTAGAGAAATTATTAAAGAAGCTCAAAACAATGGTGTTAAACAATTATTTTTAACTGATCCTGTTGAATTTAATCAAAAAGTAGTGTCCGGAAGAATTACACAGTTTAAAAAATGTGAAGACTTAGAGACTACATTTGTATTTATAGATAGAGGTTTACCAGATATTATTGCCTATAATAAATATCTTAATATTACTAGTAAACCTGATATTATTGAAGCATCAAAAGAGTTTATTTATGATTATGTTTTTTTATTTCCAGCCTGGGAAAAAATTTTTAAAAACGATAATGAGCGTTATGAAAGTTTTGAACAAGCTCTAATAATC
>CAWVSR010000113.1:0-4332 GCA_963932865.1 uncultured Kordia sp.
CAAGCTCCCATCTAGAATATGCAGGTTTCATTTCAATAGTTTCTGAGTTTGGAGCTAACAAAGCAGGATTTATGCTTAATGCATTAGCCCCTTCTTTTTTTACATAGTCAGTAGACTTTGTTCCCCATACTGCTGGAACGACTTTTAAAACTTTATAAGCCTCTTTAATCATCACTTCTTCAGTAACTGTTTTATAAGTAGCAGGAACGACTTTAAGCTTTTTATAAGCTGGAGACATTAATACCTGTACATCTTGATTTTCATAAACATCTGGTGTTGTACATCGAACATAACACTTTCCTGGTTCAGGATTACTAGGTAAATCCTGTGCGAAGATTACACTTTAAGCAAGTGATAATCCTAAAATAAATAATTTTTTCATAATTTTGGCTAGTTATAAATTACATTTAGTTACATAAAAATACGCTTTTTTTTAATGAATAAAAAAAAATTAAAAAATTGTAGCTATTTTTTTTAATAATTCTTTGTGCATTGTTCCTGTATAATCCAAATGAGTTACAAATCTTAGTTTTCCTTCACCCATACCTATTAACAAAATGTTATTTTCTTTTAACTTTTGTATAAAATCCATTTCATTAACATCATCATTTAAATAAAAAATAACAATATTAGTTTCTACTGGTTCCACTTTTTTTATAAGTTTAGCTTCTGAGAGGGCTACCGCAAGCTCTTTAGCTCTTTGATGATCATCTTTTAGACGTTCAACATTATTATCTAATGCAAATATTGCGGCTGTAGCTAAATATCCTGCTTGTCGCATACCTCCACCTAAAAGTTTTCTTACTCTTAGTGCTTTAGCTATATTTTTTTTAGACCCAAGTAATAAAGAACCTACAGGAGCTCCTAAACCTTTTGATAAACAAACGGAAATCGTATCAAATAACTGGCCGTATTGCAAAGGCGTTTCATTTTTAGCTACTAAAGCATTAAATAATCGTGCACCATCTAAATGATAAGCCATACCATTATTAGTACAAACTTGCTTTACTTTTTTTAATTCTTCAAAATCCCAACAAGCTCCTCCTCCTTTGTTAGTAGTATTTTCAACACATACTAAACTTGAAAGTGGTAAATGAATATTATCATTAGGACTAATTGCTTTTTCTAGTTGCGAAGCAGTAAACATTCCTCGATGACCATCTAACAAAAAACAGGTTACTCCTGAGTTAAATGCCGCGCCTCCGCCTTCATAATTATAAACATGTGCATATTTATCACAATACAATTTATCACCTGGTTGGGTATGAATGTTTATAGCTACTTGATTTGCCATTGTACCAGAAGGAAAAAACAAGGCTGCTTCCATACCAAACAAACTTGCAACTTTTTCTTGTAATTTGTTTACCGAAGGATCTTCACCAAACACATCATCACCAACTTTTGCTTGCATCATTTCTGCCAGCATTTCTTCACTTGGGCGTGTAACAGTATCACTAATTAAATTTATTTCCATAATCAATTTTGAAGTTCTATTTTTGTGACTAAATTAATCAATTTTTATGATATCCTCAGAACAAACCAAAGACATTATTAACAGGTTGAGTACCTTAAAAAAGTACTTGGCAATAGACGCCAAAAAGGTAGAAATTGCCAATGAGGAAGAAAAAACCTTTGATCCAGACTTTTGGAACAAACCAAAGGAAGCAGAAATAATAATGAAATCCTTAAGAGTTGTAAAAAAATGGGTTTCTGATTTTAACCTTGCCCAACAATTAGTGGATGATCTACAAATTTTAATAGAGTTTCATGATGAAGGTGCTGCAGAAGAAACTGAAGTAATAAACCAGTACAACAAAGCATCTACTTTAATAGAAGATTTAGAGTTTAAAAACATGCTTTCTGATGAAGGAGACTCTATGAGTGCTGTATTGCAAATTACCGCTGGTGCTGGTGGAACAGAAAGTTGTGATTGGGCGGAAATGCTCCTGCGTATGTATTTAATGTATTGTGAAAACCAAGGTTTTAAAGTAAAGGAATTAAACCATCAATCTGGAGATGTTGCAGGTATTAAAACCGTTACTATTGAAATAGAAGGCGATTTTGCATTTGGTTGGTTAAAAGGAGAAAATGGTGTTCATAGATTGGTGCGTATCTCACCCTTTGATAGTAACGCAAAAAGACATACTTCCTTTGCATCAGTTTATGTTTATCCTTTAGCTGACGATTCTATAGAAATTAACATCAACCCTGCCGATATTGAAATTGTTACTTCTAGATCTAGTGGTGCAGGTGGGCAAAATGTAAATAAAGTAGAAACGAAAGTTCAGTTAAAACATAAACCATCAGGAATTCAAATTTCTTGTTCAGAAACCAGATCACAACAAGACAATAGAACGCGAGCCATGCAAATGCTAAAATCTCAGTTGTATGAAATTGAATTAAAAAAACAACAAGCAGCTAGAAGCACTATTGAAGATGGTAAAATGAAAATTGAATGGGGAAGCCAAATTCGTAATTATGTATTACACCCTTATAAATTAATTAAAGATGTTCGTTCAGGACATGAAACAGGAAATACTGATGCTGTTTTGAACGGTAAAATAGAACCATTTTTAAAATCGTACTTAATGTTCATGGGGCAAAACAACACTGATACAAATACTATTTAAAATGATAAAAATATACCATAATAATCGTTGTAGTAAATCTAGAAAAGGAGTACAATTACTTGAAGAATCTGGTAAGGAGTTTGAAATTATTAAATATTTAGAAAATATTCCAACTCAAGAAGAGTTAACAAACATCATAAGTATTTTAAAAATCTCACCAATAGAGCTAGTTAGAAAAAACGAAAAGATTTGGAAAGAGAATTTTAAGGGAAAGGAATTAAATGATATGGAAATTATTACTGCAATGGTTGAATTTCCAAAACTTATTGAAAGACCAATTGTTATAAATAATGATAAAGCGGTAATTGGAAGGCCAACTGAAGCTATAAAAAATATAATTTAATTTTTATTTCTCAAATTTGAATTTACTTCTTATTGTAAAAAATCATTAGCTTATTCATTTGATAATTAAGTGAAAACTATAAAAAACAATAACTACATTTTTTTATATAATTTTCGTCACTCTTCTTTAACACACTGTTAACAGATAGCTCTGTACATATTTAATAGTTTTGCGGTCAACAAATTATTAAATATGAAATTTAAATTTACTATTCTATTTTTAGCAATAAACACTTCTCTTTGTTTTTCTCAAAAAAAAGATAATAATAGCTATAAACTATCCGGTATTATATTTGATAAAGAAACAAAGCAACCTCTTGAATATGCAACTATTGTTTTAAAAAACACGGTTAATAATCAAGTTACTGGAGGAATATCTAATTTAAAAGGAAAATTTAATATTAGTACCGAACAAGGGAACTATAACATCTCAATTGAGTTTTTAGGTTTTAAAACAATTTCAATAACAAATAAAATAATTACATCTGATAGTAGCCTGGGTGAAATTTATTTGAAAGAAGACAATAATAGCTTAGAAGAAGTAGAAATTATTGCTGAAAAAAGTACCGTTGAAATTAAATTGGATAAAAAAATATATAATGTAGGGAAAGACATGACTGTAAAAGGTGGTTCTGCCTCTGATGTTTTAGACAACGTACCATCGGTTACCGTAGATATTGAAGGAAATGTAGCGCTTAGAGGTAACGAAAATGTACGTATTTTAATTAACGGAAAACCATCTGGTTTAGTTGGCGGGCCAGACGCATTAAGACAATTGCCTGCAGATGCAATTCTAAAAGTAGAAGTAATTACATCAGCATCCGCAAGATATGATGCAGAAGGTACAGCAGGTATTTTAAACATTATTCTTCGAAAAGGGAAAGCATTAGGTTTTAACGGATCGTTTGGTTTAAATTTAGGCATACCAGAAAATATTGGTGTATCTTCAAATTTAAATTATAGAAATAAAAAAGTAAATTATTTTTCAACATCCGGCTACACTTACAACAACGCTCCTGGTAACGCTTTTTTTGAAACTAAAGATATTGCCAATATTCCTAGTGAAACTCTTATAACAGAAAATAGATTTTACGAAAGAGAGCGTAAGAGTTTTAATACCTTGTTTGGTTTAGAATATTTTATTACTGAAAACGCTTCTGTTACAGGGTCTGTTTTTTACAGAAACTCTGACAGACTTAACAAAACTGAAATTAACACGAATAATTCCTATTTGTTAGCATCTGAAAACACACGAAAATTTAGAAAAGAAATAGAAAATGATTTAGACAAACAAATTGAATTCAATTTGAATTTTATTCAAAATTTTAAAACAAGTGGTCATAAATTATCTTTAGATTTT
>CAWVSR010000114.1:0-4192 GCA_963932865.1 uncultured Kordia sp.
GAAAATAAAACGTTTAGGACTTGAATTATAAGGTGAGAAGCTAAGAAATTTATTATTAAACACAATGATAGATCTATCTGACAAGCAATTTAGTACAGCTATTTATCCCAACAATCTAAATTATCCGACAAAACAAAGAGTTTAACTTCCTCAGTTATTGTAGATTGTTAAGGATAAGCCGACAGGCTTTTTATCAAGGAATTAAACGTAAAGAAAATCGAACTAATGTATTTATCTAAAATAAAACCCTTAGTGTTATCTATTCGAAGGGAAATGCCTAGAATAGGTGCTCGAAATTTGAATTTTTTATAAAAAAAACGAATTTAATAACTTACAGATAAAAATAAGGAGAGATGCCTTATTTACTTATTTAAAAACAATGCACTTGTTAATTAAACCTGAAAAGAACTATCTTAAAAATACCTGTTCCAAACATTGGTTAGGAAAACATCCTAATTTATTTGAAGATATCGCTACTAAAAGTCCTGTGCATGTTTGTGTAAGTTGATATTACTTATTTGCACGGTGGGGATAAAACATCTTATTTGTCTTTAGTTACAGATGCTTATAGTAGAAAGATAGTATGTTGCAAACTTAGTAGTTATATGAGTACAGAAAATGTAAAACAAGATTTTAATGGGACAATAAAAACCGAAAGAATGAAGAGGTGTTAATTCATCACTTTGATTGAGTGCTACAATAATATTCTTCAGTATACCAAAATGCATTAGCAGGCATCGATGTAAAACCATTTATTGCAGAAAGGTATGAATGATGTCAAAATTGTACTTGCTGAGCGTATAAATGGTATTTTAAAATAGAAGTTTTTAATCTATCTATCTATATAGATAGCAACAAAAGACCGCGTTTAAGTCTTAACATAAAAACACATCAGTTTGTGCATAAAAAAAACTAGTGAAGTTAAATTCACGGGTTTATATGATTTTTATTAAAATTGCCTACTAATTTCAGAGTAACACAATTTAAAGAGTTGTTTAGTTTGCTTGTTTTAATTTAAGATTGTTTTAAGGGGCTTCTCTTGTAATCAATACAAAAATGTATGATTTAATGATTTGATAGTGTTAAATCACGTTTATTTAATTATGAAGAGTAAGTAGTGGTGTGGGTAGTTTTCTTAAATAACAAAAGTCCTAATCTTAAAAAGATTAGGACTTTTGTTATTTAAGAAAACTAAAAATCTTTTTAAAGAGTAGCTACAAATTTAGCTAAACTAGATTTTAAGTTTGAAGCTTTGTTCTTATGAATAACATTGTTCTTAGCAATTTTATCAAGCATAGAAACTATAGCAGGAAAAGCTTTTTCAGCTTCAGCTTTATCAGTTAACTCACGTAAAGCTTTAATTGCGTTACGAGTTGTTTTATGTTGGTATTTGTTGCGTAGCCTTTTAGCTTCGTTACTTCTTATTCTCTTTAATGCTGACTTGTGATTTGCCATGTTATCTTTGTTTTTTTTAAAATAAAAAAGTAGCCCATAGGAGAATCGAACTCCTGTTTCTAGGATGAAAACCTAGCGTCCTAACCACTAGACGAATGGGCCGTAATTTGAAACAATACGTATAGCATTTTGCTACTTGTATTTTGTAGCCCATAGGAGAATCGAACTCCTGTTTCTAGGATGAAAACCTAGCGTCCTAACCACTAGACGAATGGGCCAATTGTTTTTAATTGCGGGTGCAAAAATACAACTATTTTTGACTATTGCAATAAACAATCAATGTTTTTTTTATTTTTTTAATAAGCTTTTGCAAAAAGTACTCTTCTTTTTGATGGTTTTCCAGAGAATACACATGTTCCCGCTTCCTCTTTAGAGTCTAAAGGAATGCATCTTATGGTCGCTTTTGTAGCTTCTTTTATACGTTCTTCGGTATCTTCTGTACCGTCCCAATGTGCTGAAATAAAACCTGTTTTTGTATTTAAAACTTCCTTAAATTCCTCAAATGTAGTTACTTCCGTTGTGTGGTTGTCTCTATAATTTACTGCTTTGTTAAAAAGAGATTCTTGCATTTCATTTAATAAATTATGAATGTAATTTCCAATTCCATCAATATTTTGAAGCGATTTTTCTTTCGTATCTCTTCGTGCCAACTCCACTTGGTTATTTTCTAAATCTCTTGGTCCAATAACAACTCTTACCGGATATCCTTTTAATTCATACTCAGCAAATTTAAATCCAGGGCGCTTGGTAACATCCGTATCTATTTGTACACGAATTCCAAGTTTTGCTAGTTCAGACTTAATTTCATAAGCTTTGTCTAAAAGTATTTCGTTTTGCTCTGCTTTCTTTTTATTTAAAAAAGGGATAATGACAACTTGGTAAGGGGCTAATTTTGGAGGCAATACTAACCCTTCATCATCAGAGTGCGTCATAATTAATCCCCCAATAAGTCTTGTAGAAACTCCCCAGCTTGTTGCCCAAACATGTTCTTTTTTACCTTCGGCAGTTTGAAATTCAACATCAAAAGCTTTTGCGAAATTCTGACCTAAAAAATGCGATGTTCCTGCCTGTAATGCTTTACCATCCTGCATCAATGCTTCTATTGTAAAGGTGTCATCAGCGCCAGCAAAACGTTCACTATCACTTTTATACCCCTTTATAACAGGCATAGCCATCCAGTCTTGAGCAAAAGTGGTATACACATCGTGCATTTGTTTTGCTTCTGCAATAGCTTCTTGTTTAGTAGCATGAGCAGTATGACCTTCTTGCCATAAAAATTCACTAGTCCTTAAAAATAAACGAGTACGCATTTCCCAACGTACAACATTCGCCCATTGGTTTATTAGTAATGGTAAATCTCTATAAGATTGTATCCAGCTTTTATAAGTATTCCATATAATTGCTTCAGATGTTGGCCTAACAATTAATTCTTCTTCCAGCTTTGCATCTGGATCAACAATTAATTTTGAGCTATCTTCAGGATTTGTTTTTAATCTGTAGTGAGTTACAACAGCACATTCTTTGGCAAAGCCTTCAGCATTTTTTTCTTCTGCTTCAAATAAGCTTTTCGGGACAAATATTGGAAAGTAAGCATTTTGATGCCCGGTTTCTTTAAACATTTTGTCTAGCTGTTCTTTCATTAGTTCCCAAATTGCAAAACCATATGGCTTGATAACCATGCAACCTCTTACTCCTGAGTTGTCTGCTAATTGGGCGTTTTTAACTAATTCATTATACCAGAGAGAAAAATCTTCGCTCCTTTTTGGTAGTTTGTTACTCATATAATGTATTTTGGCACAAAAATTGTGATACTGTTAAACGTTAAATAGTTTCAGCAAAAATAACTATTTTTATAAGGTTCAACAATTTAAATGAAAAGATATGAAATATAATTATAAATTTAAAAGTAAGGCATTCCTACTTATAGGTGGGATAATAAGTTTTTTATTAGTTTCTTGTAGTTCATATCAAGATGTTGCTAATGACGATGACGGTATTTATACGAATGATAATTCTGTTGTTGAAAAAAAAGTACTGGTTAAAGATAATACCAAATATTATGAAGATTATTTTTCAGAACCTGTAGTCGATTTTGGTCAGGTTGTAGAAGAAGATGTTTTTACAGATGTGGAATCATACAGTTCTCAAGGTGTAACATCGCCAAATAAAGCTGTTACTATAGAAAGTTATAGTGCTTGGGAAGATGCGGATGATTCTGTAACAATTAATGTATATAATTCACAGCCTTATTACAATGCCTACTATAATCCATATTGGAGGCCATATAATAATTTTTATTATACCGGTTGGGGTTTTTGTTCTCCTGTTTGGGGAGGAGTTTATTACAATTATGGTTATTATGGAAACCCTTATGTTAATTATGGGTATTATGGAAATCCGTATTATAATAATTACGGTTATAGAAATGTAGGTTATGCTAACGGTAGGCGTGGCTATGCTTCAAATAATTATTACAATAGGAGAGGGGGTAGTTATTATGGTAGAAATGAAAATATTAGAGCATCTAATTTTAGAAGAAATACAAGTTCAAATGTTGCAACAAACTATAGAGGATCGTCCTTTCGTAGAACAAATACTACATCTAATGTAAGATCTAGAAGTACGCCAAGAACTTCTCCTAGAAGTACACCAAGAGTCTCTCCTAGAAGCACACCGAGAACCTCTCCTAGAAGTACGCCAAGAACTTCTCCTAGAAGTACGCCAAGAACTTCTCCTA
>CAWVSR010000115.1:0-4181 GCA_963932865.1 uncultured Kordia sp.
ATCTTGCCAATCGAGAATAGCTATGCATTGCTTTATCAATTTCTTTAGCACTTTTAGCAAAAGATGGCGGATCAATGACCACAACATCAAATGATTTTCCTTGCTTAATTAAATCATGTAAACCAATAAATGCATCAATTGCCATTGTATTGTGAATACCATTATAATCATTAAGTTTTCCGTTTTGCACTGCCATTTCTAAAGCTTGTGCTGAAATATCTAATGAAGTAACTTCTTTTGCTCCGTTAGCTAGTGCATGAACAGAAAATCCACCAGCATATGAAAAAACATCAAGTACAGTTTTGTCTTTTGAAAGCGCTCCTACTCTTTTTCTGTTTTCTCTATGATCTAAAAAATATCCAGTTTTATGACCGTAAATAACATTTGCAGAAAAATGTACTCCATGTTCTTTAAACACAACTACGTTATTTGCTAAATCTCCATAAATAACCTGACCATCTTTTAAGCTTATATTTTCTTTACTTTTTTGAACATTTCTACTCAATCGTAAAACAATCGTTTTACAATTACTTTTTGCTAATAGATGTGGTAAAATATCTTTTAAATATGGAAACCAAATAGCAGAATATATTTTTACAACTAAAACATCCGCATACACATCCGCTATAAGACCCGGTAAACCATCTGCTTCTCCATATACAAAACGATAACTATTTGTATCTGTTAATAGTAAATCATTTCTTAAAGCAAAAATAGTATCAATACGATTTTTAAAGAAATCTGAATCTAATTTTGCTGGTTTTCCAAATTGTAATAATTTAATTCTAATTGGAGAATTTGGATCAAATAATCCGCATGCTAAAAACTTATTTTTTTTAGTATCATAAATTACAACTACATCACCAGATTTCCCTTCAGTATTTTGCTTCGTAATACTGTCTTCAAAAACCCACGGATGTCTTTTTTTTACCATTCGTTCAGCTTTTGGACGAAGTTTAACTGAAATAACTTTAGTTGGTATTTCTGGAAGATTGATCATAGAAATATTTTAATTAAAAAAATCAAAAATACTGAATTAAGGTTTTAATTTATTGTTTGTGTAAAATAGTTATTAAAAAAATAAAGCCTCACAATAATTGTGAGGCTTTACAAAACGATGAATTAAACATTAAAGTTTTACGTCTTCATATTTATAATTGAATAAATAATCAATATCCATTTCTTGTACTTTACCAAGTTTAGATAACGAATTCATATCAACATCTTTTTTATTACCAATAACCATAATATTATATTTTTCTCCTTTAATATTTTCATTAAAAAAGTTTTTTAAGTCAGCCATCGTCATTTTTTGTATTGCATTGTACATTGCTTCTCTATGATCATTGTCAATACCTAATTTTTTAAGACGCTCAAAAGACCAAAAAATACTTGATTTTGTTATACGTTGAGCTGCAATTTTTTTAAGTGCTGCCTCTTTTGCTGCTTCAAATTGTTTTTCAGCTTCTGGCATTTCCGTCATCAATTCCATCATAGCATCAATTGCTTGCGGCATTTTGTTTGCTTGTGTACCCATGTAAGCCATAACATAATTGGCATTTTCTTTTTTACTAGCGTTTCTATAACTTGAATAAGCTGAATATGCTAAAGATTTTGATTCTCTAATTTCTTGAAATACAATAGAAGATAATCCAGAACCAAAATAAGTATTAAACAAACTTGAAGCAGCCATGTTTTCAGCTTTAAAGGGAGCTCCTTTTGCTAAAAATATCATTTCTGCTTGTACCATTTCATAATCTACAAAAAACACATTACCCCCTGTTTCTAATTCAGTATAATTTGTTTTTACAGTATATTCATTTAAAGTTGAAGTTACATTATGATTTGTGTTTAAAGATGAAACTGCTGCATCAATATCTTTACCATAGTAAAAAATTCTTTGTTTATAATTCTTCATTTCTTTAACAATACTAACTAAATCACTAGGGTTAAATTTATTTAGCTCATCAATCTGAAAAATATTTCTTAAACGTGAGTTTTCTCCGTACTTTCCATAACTCATTAAACCATTGTAAAGAATACTACCTTTTTGTGTTTTGTTGTTTTCACGACTTTTAGCGATAGATTTTACATAATTTTTATAAGCTTCGTCGTTAGGAACAGCATTATTCCATAAGTGCTCTAGTAACTCAAGTCCTTTTGAAAAGTTTTCTTTTAGTCCGTTTAAACCAATATAAGTAGTTTCCGCTCCTGCACTAACATAATAGTTAATACCTAATTTATAAAACTCTTTTTTCAGTTCTTCAGCAGAATACTTATTAGTTCCTAAATAAGACATATAACCTGCTGCAAGACCAAGCTTCTTATCATTATCACTCCCCATATCAAAGATAATATTCATATCAAATAAGTCATTCGAAGTATTATTTATATAAGACACTTCAATTCCATTATCTAATTTTTTTGAAAGAATATCTTTTTTATAATCTACGAATTGAGGCTTTAAGTCTGATGATTTCATAGCATTGAAATCATTGATAAAGTCAGAACTTTTATCTCTATTTAAATTAACAGGAGAAATTCCTGGGTTTTCAACTTTTACTAAATTAGGGTCATCACCTTTCCTTTTGTAAGTAACAACATAATTGTTTTTATAAAAATCATTTGCAAAAGCTACTAACTCTTCTTTAGAAATATTTTTTAAATCTTCTAGAAATGAAACACGATTTGTCCATTTTTCATTTTTAATAAAAGCATTTACATACATATCAGCAACAGCAGAGCTATTTTCATAACTTTGCGTTTCAGATAGCTTTAAATCATTTACAACAGCATCAATCATCCAGTCTTCGAACTCTCCTTTTTTCAATTTCTCAATTTGACCTAATAATAACTCTTTAACTTCGTCTAAAGACTGTCCTTCTTTAGGAGTTCCGTTAAACACATGATAACCATATTCTTTTAAAATAGTTGGTGAACATCCTGCGCTTTGTACTAATTGCTTTTGATTTAAGTTTAAATCAATTAATCCTGCAGTACCATTGGCTAAAATCATATTGCACAATGTTACAAACTTCTCTTGTTCAGTATTAGCTCCTAATGATCTAAAAGCAATTGAAACACGCTCTGATGTTGGTCCAAAAACCTCCTTTACAAGTGGTTTTTCTATTGGATTTTCTTTAGGTAAATTTGGATGAACAACTTCTTTATTTTTTAATTTTCCAAAAGCATTATTTACTTTATCAATTGTTTCATCAAAATCTAAATCTCCAACTAGAACAACTGCCATATTATTTGGCACATAATATTTATTAAAATAATTATGAATATCTATCATTGATGGATTTTTTAAATGTTCTCCTGTACCAATAGTTGTTTGTTGTCCGTAAGGATGATTAGGAAAAAGAGCCGATAACATTGCTGCATAACTTTTTCTAAAATCATTATCTTGTCCTATATTAAATTCTTCAAAAACAGCTTCTAATTCTGTATGAAATAAACGCAATACTAATTTACTAAAGCGTTCTCCTTCAACTGTTAACCATTTATCAAATTCGTTGGTAGGTATTTTATTTGTATACACTGTTTGTTCAAACCATGTATATGCATTTGTACCTGTTGCTCCTAAAGAGCTTATCATTTTATCATATTCATTAGCAACAGAATAATTTGAGGCTTCTAAAGAGATTTTATCTATTTGCTGATAAATTTCTTTCTTTTTTTCTAAATCTTTCTCTACTCTGTGTTCTTCATATAGATTTGAAATCGTATCAAGGTAAGCTTTTTCTTTTTCCCAATTTACTGTTCCAATTTTATCAGTTCCTTTAAACACCATGTGTTCTAAATAATGAGCCAATCCAGTAGATTCTTTAGGATCGTAATTAGATCCGGCACGAACAGCTATATAAGTTTGAATTTTTGGCTCATTGCTATTTTTACTTAAATACACTTTAAGACCATTATCTAATGTATACATTCTAAGTCCTGTAGGGTCATTGTTTACAGTTTCATAATTGTAGCCTTTTGCATCTTTGTGTTGTTTAACAGCATAATTTGCAATATTTTCCTCTTGAGAGGTCGAAGATTTATTACAACTTAATACTAATATACATAGCAGAAAGAGGCTTGTTAGTTTTCTCATTTAAACGAATATTTTTAAATAATATAATCTAAAATAGAAAAAATAAAAACATCATGAGCGATGAAAAATTGATTTTAAT
>CAWVSR010000116.1:0-4180 GCA_963932865.1 uncultured Kordia sp.
AGATTTCCTTTAAAAAAAGTAAAATAATATTTTTATTAATTTCATATGAAATATTTTTCTTTAAAATAGCGCTTTTAGTAAGGTGTAATCTGGCTAATAATTAGAGATAAAACCTCTTTAAAATTACCTATCTTTGTACAAATTTTTCAGACAATTATGATACAATCTATGACTGGTTATGGGAAGAGTACTTTGCAACTTCCTACCAAAAAAATTACTATTGAATTAAAATCATTAAATAGTAAAAGCCTTGATATGAGTGTAAGAATGCCATCTTATTACAAGGAGAAAGAATTACCATTAAGGCGATTGATTGCTAAATCTATTGTTAGAGGAAAGATTGATGTGTCTTTATTTGTAGAAGTTACAGGAGAAGAAACCTCTACAAAAATTAACCAAGCAGTCGTAAAAGAGTATATAAAACAATTACAGTTAATAGCTCCCGATGCATCTACGGAAAAATGTCTAGAAATGGCAATGCGATTGCCTGATACTGCAAAGGCAGAACGTGCTGAAATTGATGAAAATGAATGGAATATAATTGAAAAGCATTTTCATGAAGCAATAGAAAATATTGTTTCGTATAGAGCAGATGAAGGAAAGGTTTTAGAAACGGAGTTTTTACAACGAAATGAAAATATTAATACTCTGTTAAGCGAAGTTATTAAAATTGACCCTGAGAGAGTAGAAGGAGTAAAAGAACGTTTGCAAAAAGGAATTTCTGATCTTAAAGAGAAAGTTGACGAAAACCGTTTTGAGCAAGAGTTGGTATATTATATTGAAAAGTATGATATTACAGAAGAAAAAGTACGATTAAACAATCATATAAATTATTTTATAGAAACCATAAACTCTAAAGATTCTAATGGTAAAAAGTTAGGATTTATTGCTCAAGAAATGGGTAGAGAAATAAATACAATAGGTTCTAAATCAAACTTTGCACCAATGCAGAAATTGGTAGTACAAATGAAAGACGAGTTAGAAAAAATTAAGGAACAATTACTAAACGTGTTGTAATGGTAAAAGGTAAATTAGTTGTTTTTTCAGCACCTTCAGGATCCGGTAAAACTACAATTGTAAAACATTTATTAGGTTTAGAAAAGCTCAACTTAGAGTT
The DNA here is from genome assembly GCA_963932865.1 of uncultured Kordia sp. Taxonomy (GTDB): domain Bacteria; phylum Bacteroidota; class Bacteroidia; order Flavobacteriales; family Flavobacteriaceae. Next base: position 1,118 of record CAWVSR010000116.1, read on the forward strand.
TTCTATTTCTGCTGCGTCAAGAAGTCCTAGAGGAGAAGAAGTTCATGGCAAAGATTACTATTTTTTATCCCTAGAGGAGTTTAAAAATAAAATTAGTGGCGATGAGTTTTTAGAATGGGAAGAAGTATATAGAGATAATTTTTATGGGACCTTAAAATCTGAAGTAGCTCGTATTTGGGAAAAAGGGAAGCATGTAATTTTTGATATTGATGTTGTTGGCGGTTTAGATATTAAACGAATTTATCCTGAAAGAACCTTGTCTGTATTTGTAAAGCCTCCAAGCGTTGAAGAGTTAAAGAATCGTTTAAAAAAGCGCTCTACAGAAACAGAAGAAAAAATTAATATGCGCTTAGCTAAAGCCAACGTAGAACTTGCAACAGCTCCACAATTTGATTTTATTATTGAAAATGATGAGTTAAATGTCGCCTTAAAAGAAGCTGAAAATCTAGTGGCTGGTTTTTTACAAAAAAGCATATAATATTTACAAATAAACTTTCTAGAACCTGATTTTACTTTTTAATTAATAGCTATGAAAATAGGATTGTATTTCGGAACATTTAACCCTATTCATGTTGGGCATTTAATTATTGCAAATCATTTGGTGGAAAATTCGGATTTAGATCAAATTTGGTTTGTGGTAACTCCGCTGAGTCCATTTAAAAAGAAAAGTAATTTACTCGCCAATCATCATCGTTTAGAAATGGTGTATATGGCCACAGAGCATTATGATAAGTTAAAACCATCTGATATAGAATTTGGTTTGCCAGAACCTAATTATACGGTTTTTACTTTGGCAAATTTAGAAGAGAAATACCCTAAACATGATTTTTCTTTGTTAATGGGCGAAGACAACCTAAAAAGCTTTCATAAATGGAAAAATTATGAAGCTATTTTAGAAAACTACAATTTATATGTGTACCCAAGAATTTCTGAAGGTATCGTTGAACACCAATTTAAAGATCACCTCAAAATACACAAAGTAGCTGCGCCTATTGTTGAAATATCCTCCACAATGATTCGTAAAGGCATTAAAGATTATAAAAACGTGAGTCCGTTATTGGATTCTAAAGTTTTTAAATTTATTGATGAAATGAATTTTTATAAATAATTTTAAAATTACTTAAATGAGGACAGTTTCTTTTTTTCTCGTTAAATAAAGTTGTTTTCTGTTTCTTCTGTCAGCCTCCGGAAATAATGAGTTTTAAAACTGAATTACTAAGCGTTAGCATAAAGCATGCAGTTTTAAAAACGAATGTTACGCAGTAATTTCCTTAGGCATGACTTGATTTTTTTGTTTCGTTTTTTATCAAGAAAAAAATGAAAGGCTGGTGTTCTTAAATTAAAATAAATATTGTTTAAGTATTTTTTAATATCAATATTTACAACAAAAAAAGCATTTTCCATATGGTGGTGGAAAATGCTTTTTCAATCAAACTAAAAACTAAACTATTATTTTTATTTGCGTTTTGAAGATTCTTTATGAAAATCTTTTAATACGCTTTTAAATCTTTTTTTATCAGTAGTTTTATTTTCAGCACTTTTTAAGTACTGTATAAATCGTCTTCCTACTAAAATATACGAGGTGCCTGAAGTTGGGTGATATAATTCTATTTCACCGTCGTTTATAATGCTTAATTCAAAATATTCACCAACAAAATAATCGTAATCTAGTGTTAGTGCTTTTACATAGTTAGTATCAGTGAAATTAGAAACTTCATACAATCCTGTATAATCCCAGTATATATTGTTTATTGGTATTCCGTTTAAATCCTGTGAGCTTCTAAACTCATTATTATTCCCTCCAGCTAAAAACTGTATAAAGGTTTCAGCATCAAAATCATTCGGAGCACCACCAATAGTTTCAATTTTTTCCCATGCTTCATATTCTTGTAAGAAATACTGTATATTATCATAAAACACTAAGTCGTAATCAAAAGTATTTCTGTTATCTCCATATAAAAAATACGATGTATTTGTAGGCCTATGATATATTTCTATTTTATTTCCATTTACAGGAAACACTTCTAATTCCCAATATCCGTTAATATCATGACTAACATCTAGGTAATTGTCATAAGTATTATAGTACCCAACATCAATACCAAATCCGTTTCCAGTATTTCCAATTCCGACTAAATTATTGTTTGCAAATAGGGTTCCGTTTCTAAAAGAAACAGTAAATGCTTTTTGCAAAAAAGGCACTTCTCCATTTCCTCTTGTTTCATTAATATTTACGTACCATAATTCATAAGAATTAAGTACCCTATTAATGTTTATTGGTGGTGGTATATAATCAGGTTCATTAATAACATCTACTTCGCAAGACGAAACAAATATGCTTAAAGAAAATATGCTAACTAGTAATTTTATGTAATTCATATAATTTGTTTCTATAGATATATCAACTTCTGTGCCAAAAACTCATTGATTCCTATTTTCAATAGATAGTCTATGTTTTTTAAAAATTTATTTTTTGTACTTTTGCCAATCATAAATATTTGAATAAAAACAAGATGAGTCAGAAAAAATACGCAGTTATTGGTGGAGGAAGTTGGGCTACAGCAATTGTAAAAATGTTGTCGGAGAACTGTTCGGAAATCGGTTGGTACATGCGTAATGAATCTGCCATAGAGCATTTACTTAACGAATATCACAATCCAAATTATTTAAGTTCTGTTGAGTTTGATATAACAAAGTTAAATTTAAGCTCTGATATTAATGAAGTTGTAGTTAATGCTGATGTTGTAATTTTTGCAATACCTTCCGCTTTTTTACATAAAGAATTAGAGCCGTTATCAGTTTCTTTAACGAACAAAATTGTTTTTTCAGCTATTAAAGGTATTGTTCCTGAAAGTAGTTTGATTGTTGGGGAGCATTTTCATAAAGAATATAACATACCTTTTGAAAACATAGGTGTTATAACGGGGCCTTGTCATGCAGAGGAAGTAGCCTTAGAGCGATTATCCTATTTAACCATAGCAAGTGCAAGTGAAGCGCACGCAACCTTAGTTGCAAAAAGTTTGTCTAGTTCGTATATTAAGTGTAAAATTTCTGATGATATTA
>CAWVSR010000117.1:0-4179 GCA_963932865.1 uncultured Kordia sp.
TCAATTAAAATTAAAATTATAATTTAAAATTATAAAAATAGGAATTTTTTATTATTGCAACAAAGTTGCTTTAAGATTTTTTACATGTTTTTAAAAACAACTTTTACATAAAAAAACTATTTATGAAAATAAATTTTGTGTTTAAACGAAAAGGATATTAAATCTATTTCAACAGGACTAATAAAACATTTAAATCGTTTAATTAATAGTTAATAAAACAAAAAAAATCAATTTGACATTTCATTAAAAAACATTTTATAAATTAGCTTTTAACAAACTAATTAATATGAAAAACCAACTAATATTTATTTCCCTAGTATTTTTTACCATTAATTCTATTGCACAAAATATAACTAACATATACAAAAGAGTTAATCCTTCTGTAGTTACTATTTTAACCGAGTCAAAAAGTATTGAAGCTAATTTTGAAACAACAAAAGAATCTAGTTTAGGTTCGGGCGTATTAATCTCTGAAGAAGGAGAAATTCTTACAGCGGCACACGTAGTTAATAATGCTGAAAAGATTACTGTAAAATTTACCACAGGTGAAGAAATTCCTGCAAAAGTCATACGCTCAATTAGTATTGCAGATATTGCATTAATAAAACTTTCATGGTTACCGGAAAAGTATACTGTCGCAAAAATAGGTAACTCTGACAATACTAATATTGGTGAAAAAATAATGGTTATAGGTGCTCCATATGGATTAGGAAACTCCTTATCTGTAGGTTATATTAGTGGTAAACATACAAATCAAAAAAGAACATCTGGTTTTGCTTTAAATGAGTATTTTCAAACTGATGCTTCAATAAACCATGGGAATTCTGGTGGACCAATGTTTAACTTAAAAGGAGAAGTTATTGGTATTTCTAGTTACATTATCAGTGAATCAGGCGGATTTCAAGGCTTAGGCTTTGTGGTAACATCTAATTTAGCAAAAAAACTTGTAATAGAAGGACACACTAAATGGACAGGTATTAATGGTTATTTAATTGATAAAGTAACTGCTTGGATTTTAAATGTTCCCTTTAATGGAGGTATGTTAGTTGAATCTGTTGTTCAATTCTCCCCTGCATATTTTGCGGGTGTAAAAGGGGGATTTCAAAAAGTATCTTTAAATGGTAAAGATGTAATTTTAGGAGGTGATATTATTCTTGCAGTTAATGATATTCCATTAACTCAAGAAGTATTTGAACAAATAAGTGACACAAAAAACGACAATAATAATTTTCTAGAAAAAGATAATTATACCTTAAAAATACTTCGGGGAGGAAATATTGAAGAAGTAAAAATAAATTTTAAAAAATAATATATAGTATCTTGTATAGAGATTAATTAAAACTAATTAATATAATTATGAAAACTAAATTAACCCGTTTGCTATTGATTGCAATTATTATTCTAAGTAATAACCAACTTTCTTTTTCTCAAGAAAAAATTGAAAAGAAAAAAGAAGAAAAAAGTTTCAACTTTGTACCTGTTCCATATGTAAGTTACAACAGAACTTATGAATTTATGTTTGGTGCAGTCCCAATGGTAATGTATAACGTAAATAAAAAAGACACCATATCACCTCAATCTTTATCTGGAGTTATGGGAGTATATACAACCAATAAAACATGGTTTTCTGCTTTTTTTACAAAATTATATCTTAATGAAGACAAATGGAGAATTCTTTTTGGAGCTGGATTAGGTAACATGAATTCTCAATTTCTACAAAGTGCAGGGACAGACCAATTTACAAATGTTCAAACAGGAGCAGATTTTTTAAAACTTGAGGTAAAACGAAAAATAGCAAAAGGAGTTTATGTAGGAGGTAGTTATATATACACAAAGTTTGATAATGAATATAAATATGAAAACCCCGTACAAGAAAAAGTAACCCTTAATGGTCTTGGATTAGTATTACTATGGGACAAAAGAGACGATGTTTACAACCCTAAAAAAGGACACAAAATAAATTTAAACTTTACAAGTTATCCAAGTTTTATGGGTAATGATGACGAGTCAAATGAAGTAAACATGGAGTACAATAAATTCTTTGCCAAAAGAAACAATAAGGATGTATGGGCATTTAGAGCTTATGGAGCATTTGGTTTAGGAGATGTACCCTTTAATAACTTAGTTGTTATGGGAGGTAGAGGCGCCGACTTAAGAGGGTATTCTCAAGGCGAGTATAGAGGAAAACAACTGCTTGCTGTACAAACAGAATACCGTTATAAGCTATCTGATAATATGGGATTGGTAGGTTTTGTAGGAGCAGGAACAATATTCGAATCTAATATTGACTCAAATAATGGTAAGTTTCTTCCAAGTATAGGAGCAGGTTATCGATTTATGGCTTTTCCTAAAAACAAAATGAATGTTGGTATTGATGTAGCTGCTGGTAAAAATGATTGGGGTATGTATTTTAGAATTGGTGAATCATTTTAATAAAACTTAGTTGCAATAGAATATATTTCTTAAGTTTGCATTGATTTTATAAAAAATGAATTTAAACAAGAAGCAACTTTTAAAGCAAACAATATCATTGTTACTAATAGTGGCAATGATTATTCCTATGTTTACTCGAGTTTCTTCTTGTTGTGACAAGTCAGAAAAATATTCTTGTTCAGAAAAAAACAGTGATTCTATTCAATTTGAAAAAAATTGCGATCTCTGCGATTTTCAATTTTCTTCGTTAAGTTTCTACACTCCTAAAGAAATTGATTTTATTGTATTTAAAAAGATAATAACTGACGATAATCAACCAATATTACCTCAATATTCTTCATTTTATCTTTTTAATAAGCAACTACGAGCACCACCTGTTTATTCTTCATAACAAAAGTTAAATTTTATTAATTTCAAGAATAAACATGTATAAACACATATTCATACTACTATTATTTAGCAGCCTAATGAGTACCGCCCAAAATTGTGATAACTCAATATACGGTACCGTTAAAGATCATCATGACGGCTCTTTATTAGTTGGAGCAACATTAGTAATTAAAGAAACAGGAAAAGCTACACAAACAGATGTTTATGGAAGGTTTAGCATCACAAAACTTTGTGCTCAAAACTATACTCTTAAGGTAACACACATATCATGTGATGAAAAAGAAATTAGTATTAGGGTTAGTGGTAAAACAGAAAAAAACTTTAAACTTGAACATCACAAACAAGAATTGAATGAAATAACAGTAAACGGAAAAGCATTCAAAGAAAATCTTACTACCGTAAAAGAAAACATTATTACCGAAAAAGAATTGGAGAGTTTTAGTAATGGTTCATTAGGAGATGCATTAAATAGCTTAAGCGGAGTTTCATCACTAAACACTGGTAATACTGTAGTTAAACCTTTAATAAATGGTTTACACAGTAGCCGAGTAGTAATAATGAATAACGGTATTAGAATGCAAGATCAAGAATGGGGTGCTGAACATGCTCCAAATATTGATATCAATGCTGTAGAAAAAATCACACTTATAAAAGGCGCCGGTGCATTGCAATATAGTGGAGATGCTGTAGGTGGAGTTATTATTGCTGAATCTACTAAAAACCCAGTAAAAGATAGCATCTATGGTAAAACTATTTTAAATGCCGCTTCAAATGGTAGAGGAAGCGCTGCTACTACGCAATTAACGAAAACTTTTAAAAGCGGATGGTATGCTAAAGCACAAGGAACTCTTAAACGTTATGGCGACTTTGAAGCCCCTGACTATGTATTAAGTAATACAGGGATTTTTGAAAGAAATGTAGCTTTAAGAGCAGGGTTCAATGGTTTTAGTTATGGTGTAGAAGCAAACTATAGTTTATTTAAAAATGAAATTGGAATTTTAAGAGCCTCTCATATTGGAGGCGCACAAGATCAAGTGAATGCTATTAATGATAATAAACCATCCGTAATAAAAGATTTTACTTATACTATAGATGCGCCAAAACAAGATGTAACACATCAAATAGCAAACATAAAAGGTTTTAAACGCTTTGATAAAATTGGAAAATTAAATTTTCAATACAACTTTCAACAAAATAATCGTTTGGAATACGATATTAGAAGAGGTGATGATAAAAATAAGGCCTCGGTTGATTTAAAACTAGTTACTCATGATGTTTTATTAGATTTAGACTCTAAATTATCCGAAAAAGTTAACCTAAAAACTGGGGCAATGCTCCGTTTTCAAAATAATTTTG
>CAWVSR010000118.1:0-4117 GCA_963932865.1 uncultured Kordia sp.
TCTTTATTACAAAGAATTACATCAGGTTGTAACGCTCTTATTTTATCAATATTAACTTGCTTAGTACCTCCAACAATGGATTTAGATTTTCTTAAATTATCCGGATGAATACAAAACTTAGTAATCCCTATAATATCCTCTATCAAACCAAGATCAACTAACAACTCCGTTTGTGAAGGGACTAAAGAAACTATTCTTTTCGGTATAGATTTAAAGGATAAGGTTCTATTTAATTGATCTTTTACTAATATCATAAATACTTCGGTTAACTACGTTAATCGACATGTAATATTAACCTAAAATTTCTTTCATTTGCTCTTGTAATTCTTTTGCTTTTAAAGCAGCCAATTGAGCAAAGTTTTCATCATTACCAGCATAAATAATTCCTCTTGAAGAATTAATTAACAAACCAATATTTTCAGATAAACCATATTTACAAACATCTTGTAAATTACCTCCTTGAGCACCAACTCCAGGTACTAATAAGAAACTATTTGGAACAATTTTTCTTATTTCTTTAAAATACTCAGCTTTAGTAGCTCCAACTACGTACATCAAGTTTTCTGAGTTCTCCCATGATTTTGAAGTCTCTAGAACTTTTTTATATAATTCAGTTCCATTAACATCTAACGTTTGAAAATCAAAAGCACCTTGATTAGAAGTTAAAGCTAACATAATTGTATGCTTGTCTTTAAAAGCTAAAAATGGTTCTACAGAATCTTTACCCATGTAAGGAGCTACAGTAACGGAATCAAAAGCTAAATCTTCTAAAAAAGCTTTTGCATACATCGTGGATGTATTTCCTATATCTCCACGCTTTGCATCTGCAATGGTATATATTTCGGGGTAATTTGTATTTAAATACTGAATGGTTTTCTCTAAAGATTTCCATCCTTTTAACCCATAAGCCTCATAAAAAGCTGTATTAGGCTTATAAGAAACACATAAATGATGTGTCGCATCAATAATTGCTTTATTAAACTCAAAAATAGGATCTTCAGCAGCTAATAAATGTTTTGGGATTTTATTTAAATCAACATCCAAACCAATACATAGAAACGAATTTTTCAATCTTATCTGTTCTTCTAATTTTTGTGTTGTCATTGTATTTTAATTAGGTATAAAAATTCCCGCTAAAAGCGGGAATAAATAAATTTTTAAATTTCGTCAGACGCTGCTTTTAATTTCTCTGTATTAGCAACAATTTTTAACTCGTCAATAATTTTCTGAATATCACCGTTAACTATATTTGGTAAGTCATACAATGTCAAACCAATTCTATGGTCTGTTACCCTTCCTTGCGGATAGTTATAAGTTCTAATTTTAGCAGATCTATCTCCAGAAGCTACCAAACTTTTACGGGTAGCAGAATCAGCAGCTTGTTTTTTTGCTAATTCTAATTCATACAATCGAGAACGCAAAACTTTTAATGCTTTCTCTAAGTTTTTATGAGATGATTTCTGATCTTGACAACTTACAATCATACCTGTAGGTTCATGATGTAGTTTAATTGCAGAATAAGTTGTGTTTACCGATTGCCCTCCAGGACCCGTAGAAGTAGTTCGTTCAATTCTAACTTCTTGCATATTTAATTCTACATCAAACTCTTCTGCTTCAGGTAATACTATTACAGTAGCTGCAGAGGTATGAACCCTACCTTGAGTTTCTGTTTGAGGTACACGCTGCACACGGTGAACTCCTGATTCATATTTCATAGTTCCATAAACATCTTCTCCAGAAACTTCAAATATGATTTCTTTGAAACCTCCAGATGTACCTTCACTAACATTTACAACATCTAATTTCCAACCTTTATCACTAGCAAATTTAGAATACATTCTGTAGATATCTCCTGCAAAAATACTCGCTTCATCTCCACCAGTACCTGCTCTAACTTCAACTACAATATTTTTCGCATCTTCTGGATCTTTAGGAATCATTAAAACATTAATTTCTTCCTCTAAAGCCGGTAATTGCTCTTTGGCTTCTTCTAATTGCATCTTAGCCATTTCGACCATTTCAGCATCAGAACCATCTTTAATAATTTCGTTAGACTCTTCTATATTACTTGTAAGCTCAATATATTGATCACGTTTTTCCATCATTACACGTAAATCTTTATATTCTCTATTAAGAGCTATATAACGTTTTTGATCCATGATAATATCAGGTTGAATAATCAAATCTGAAACTTCATCAAAACGTTGCTTAACTATTTGTAATCTTTCTAACATGCTATTATTTGAATAAATTGGAAAGCAAATTTAAACAAATGATTTCGTTTTTCAAGCATTTAAGTCTTTGATGTTATTTAAGTGCTAAATGCAAATAATTTACACTCATATTTAAGATATTAAACAAACAAAAAATAATAAATTAAATTTGGCAATCAATAGGTTAAAAAGTTGGTAGAGAAATCAAAATATAGTTTAACTTTTATTTAAGATTCAACCTATGAACAGAATTGTAATTTTGCAATCAAATTTAATAATAATGAAACCTTTAATAACAGCATTTATTTTTTTAATTTCTTTTTGCAGTAATGCACAAGATTTTTCTACTCAAAAAGAATATAATACTACCAAAATAAATGAAACTCCTGTAATAGATGGTGTTTTAGACGATGCTATATGGGATACACTTCCAGAATCTGGAGATTTTATTATGTTTAATCCAGAAGATGGAACTCCGGAACTAGATACTCATAAAACAAAATTCAAAATAGGCTATACCGATGATGCTATTTATGTTGCTGCATATATGTATGATAATGAGCCTAGTAAAATATTAAAGCAATTTAGCCAGCGAGATGATTTTAATAAACAAGCTGATTATTTTATTGTGAGCATAAACACTTACAATAATGCAATTAACGAAACAAAATTTTTAGTTACATCAGCAGGAACTATTGCTGATGCTGTAAGTGAAAACGGGAATGATGATTGGAGTTGGAATACAGTTTTTAAAGCTGAAATTAGTTCTGATGAAAATGGATGGTATGCAGAATTTAAAATACCATTTGCTGCATTACGTTTTCCGGAAAATAAAGAACAAGTTTGGAGTCTACAACTATACCGACAAATAAAACACTTAAACAAAAATTACTCTTGGAATTATATCAACCGAAGTATAGGTAATGAAAGTCAATATAATGGTTTATTAAAAGGAATCAAAAACATTACCCCACCTACAAGATTAAGCTTTTACCCTTTTGCTTCCGTTAATCAAGAATATTTTAATGGTGGGAATGAAACTGCTTTTAATGCAGGTATGGATATTAAATATGGTATAAATGATAGTTTTACACTAGACGCAACATTAGTACCTGATTTTGGACAAACAAAGTTTGATGATGTTGTTTTAAACTTAGGCCCTTTTGAGCAAGTATTTTCTGAAAACAGAGCTTTTTTTACAGAAGGAACTGAATTATTTAATAAAGGAGATCTATTTTATTCAAGAAGAATTGGGAATACACCTTCAGAATTTTACGGTGCTGACGATAACCTAAATGAAAATGAAGAAGTATCAGAAAACCCAGATAATGTAAAGTTATTAAATTCCATTAAACTTTCAGGAAGAACAAAAAAAGGTCTAGGAATTGGTTTTTTCAATTCTGTAACTCAAAAAACAAAAGCAACAGTAACGGATACTTTAACTGGCAACCAGAGAGAAGTAATAACCGAATCAACAGCAAATTACAATGTATTTGTATTAGACCAACAATTAAAAAACAGCTCCTCTGTGTCTTTAGTAAATACCAATGTTATTCGTAACGGGAGCTTTAGAGATGCCAATGTTTCTGGTTTATTATTTGATATAAACAACAATCAAAGATCATTTAATTATAGCGGAAAAATGGTTATGAGTTATGTTAGTGATCTTGAAGATGAAAAAACTGGTTTTTCATCAAGATTTGGAATTACCAGAACTAAAGGTAATTTTCGTTATGATATAACTAACTTTATTGCAACAGATAATTATAATATTAATGATTTAGGTATCAATACAAGAATTAACTACAACAACACACGCTTAAGATTAAGTTATGAGAACTTTACGCCTACTAAAAAGTTAAATAAATATAAATATGAGTTAACATTAAATCATGATAGACGAT
>CAWVSR010000119.1:0-4090 GCA_963932865.1 uncultured Kordia sp.
AAAGATGTTACTGCAAAATGTTATGGTGGTGATATTTCTCGTAAACGTAAATTATTAGAAAAGCAGAAAAAAGGTAAAAAGAGAATGCGTCAAGTAGGTAATGTAGAAATTCCTCAAGAAGCATTTATGGCTGTTTTAAAATTAAACGACTAAAAAATAATAACATAAGTATAAAAAACCGAAACTATTGTTTCGGTTTTTTTGTTTATTTTAGGTTTGTAGTGGTATTTACAGGTACTAATTTTTAAATTCGATATTATGAAGAAAATATTATTTACAAGAGTTTTATTGTTTTTATCAATCGTTTCTTACGCCCAAAAGCAAGATTCTAACCCTATCACTAAAACTTTTAAAATAGCAGTGGCAAGCAAAACACAGATAACTAAAAATTTAGCTATTGAATTAGTTGAGGTTTTATCGGACTCTCGTTGCCCGAAACAGGTACAGTGTATTAGAGCTGGAGAAGCATTTATAGTTGTAAATATATATAAAGGGGAAGAAAAGTTTCTACAGGAAAAGTTAGAAGTTTATCCTAAAAAGATTAATGAGTATGCCTTAGAGAAACTTTCTGATGTTCATTCAAAAGTAGTTGATATAGCTTTATTGCCCTATCCAAATGGAATTGATAAAATAGACCTTTCTAATTATTGCTTGCAATTAATAATTGCACAAGAGTAATTTAATTAATCGCCAAATAAATACTTGCTCATACTAAAACGAGGATCATCTTCTTCTTTTAGTATTTTGATGTCTTCAAGAAGTCGTTCAATATCCTCATCATTAGTGCCATCATATGTGCCTCTAATTCTCTTTTTTTGGTCTATTAAAACAAAATTTTCAGTATGTACAATGCCGTATCCATCTTCTTTAGTAGGATCATATTTAGCAACTAAATATGATTTTCTAGCTAGGTTATAAATGTCTTTTTTGCTTCCCGTAACTAAATTCCATTTGCTATCAATAACTCCTTTTTCTTTAGCATATTTTTTTAATTGTGCAACGGTATCTATCTCTGGCATAACGGAATGAGAGAGTAATTTTATTTCATCATCTAATAAAACAGCTCGTTGTACTTTTTTCATATTACTAGTCATGATAGGACAGATAGTTCCACAAGTAGTAAAGAAAAAATCAGCTACATATATTTTATTTTGATAATCCTTTTGCGTAATAATTTTTCCATTTTGATTGGTTAGCGCAAAGTCAGGAATAAAGTGTCTTTTTTTAATATGAACAACGGTACTATCCACTAACTCGGGATTAATACTTTTAGGGGCAAAAAAAGGTAACCGTTTTACAGGTTTAAGTGCATAGTAAAACAAGGTTAAAATTATTGCCGACAGAAAAAGAAAAAAAATGGCAAACTTTTTATAGACTTTAAAAAAATCAAGCATGATATAATATTATGAATTACAAAGGTAAATAAAAGCTTTCAATTGTAATTTAGTAGGCTAACTTAAACTCTTGTTAATTGGTATTTATTTTCGGCTTAAAAAGCCTATTTTTGTTCGTAAAATTTAAATTTATCACATGACGTTTACAGAAATACTTATTATGGTTTCTCAATTTTTATTGAGTTTATCACTTTTAATCATATTGCATGAATGGGGACACTATTATCCTGCAAAATTATTTAAAACAAGAGTTGAAAAATTTTACTTGTTTTTTGATGCTTGGGGAAAGAAATTAGTCAGTTTTAACTTTAAAGGTACCGAGTACGGTATTGGATGGTTGCCATTAGGAGGATATGTAAAAATATCTGGTATGATTGATGAAAGTATGGACAAGGAGCAAATGAAGGAAGAACCTAAAGAATGGGAGTTTCGCTCTAAGCCAGCTTGGCAACGATTGGTAATTATGTTAGGAGGAGTTACTGTAAATTTTGTTTTGGCCTACCTAATATTTGTTGCGGTATCTTTTACATGGGGAGATAAATATCTTTCAAACGATGAGGTAAAAGACGGTATTGTAGTACCAGAATTTATTGAAAATCAAATAGGATTAAAATCAGGAGACAAAATTATTAGTATAGATGGAGAAGCTCCAATAAAGTTTAGTGATGTTCGCGCTAATTTATTATTTGGAAGCGAAATTGTAGTAAATAGAAACGATGAATTAAAAACTTTAGAGATTCCAGAGGATTTCTTAGGTAATTTAGTAGACGCTGATGCGAAATCAATTATCGACATCCCTCGTCCTTTAGTCATAGGAAAAATTCCAGATAGTTCTCATAACAAACTAGCAGGTTTAGCTAAAAGCGATATTATTCTTTCCGTAAATGGAAAAAAAGCAAACTTAGCGAATCATACATCATTATTTTCTGCTCATAAATCTAAAAAAGTGACTTTAGGTTTAATGAATAATAAAATGGAAAAAAGAAATGTTGAAGTAGCTGTTAATGAAGAAGGAAAAATAGGAATTGTACCTACATCACTTTCTAGTACTGATTTAGAACGTCTTGGCTTTTATAAATTTGCTGTTAATAAATATTCTTTTGGCGAATCTTTTACGGAAGGTGGTAGAAAGTTTGTTGGAAAGTTTAAGATGATGCTTAAAAATCTTAAAGCAATTGGAAATCCAAAAACAGGAGCTTATAAAGGAGTTGGTAGTTTTGTATCGATTGCAAAAATATTTCCTACTACTTGGGATTGGAGGTTTTTCTGGAACATCACTGCATTCTTGTCAATTATGCTAGGTGTATTAAACCTATTACCAATACCTGCTTTAGATGGAGGTCACGCAGTATTTGTTTTATACGAAATGATTACAGGAAGAAAACCTGGTGATAAATTTTTAGAATATGCGCAAATGGTTGGTTTTGTGATCATGATGACTTTATTTGTGTACGCTTTTGGAAATGATATTTACCGACATTTCATAAAGTAGAAAAAAAATAGAATTTTGTTTTGCATCAAATAGAAATTAAGCATATATTTGCACCCGCTTACAGATAGCAAACACTCCTCTTTAGCTCAGTTGGTTAGAGCATCTGACTGTTAATCAGAGGGTCCAAGGTTCGAGTCCTTGAAGGGGAGCTACTAAGCAAAGGCATCGTAACAGCCGATAATTGTTACAAATTACATAGTTCTATAGGAACATTCCTCTTTAGCTCAGTTGGTTAGAGCATCTGACTGTTAATCAGAGGGTCCAAGGTTCGAGTCCTTGAAGGGGAGCAAAATCAAGTCTAACAGCAATGTTAGACTTTTTTGTTTTTAATCAGAGCCCCGATAGCTATCGGGGAAGGTTCGAGTCCTTGAAGGGGAGCAGAATTAAGTCTAACAGCAATGTTAGACTTTTATTCTAAAGAAACTTGCTGTTAAGCGTAACATTACTTTAGCAGACTCTAAATAGGCTTGTTCTGGACTTTCGATTTCATAGTTTTCTAAAAATGCAGTCTTTTTTTCTATTGGAGTACTAAAAAATTAACACCTACGTCAACACCTATATATTCATTTCCTAAACCAATTCCTGTTGCATATTGATAATGATTTATGGAAACATTTTCTGAGAAATTTGAAGTAAGGCTTCCAAACTTGCCAAAGAAATAAGTATCTGAACCACTATGAGGTTTTATCTGTGCTTCACAAAAGTGTCCTGAATTGTTAACAGCTATTCCAAAGATGGACTCATGGTATAGTGTTGCGTTAATTCTTGTAGAAATTGTCAAAGTGGAGTTCATAAATAATCTAGCTTTACATTAGCTCCAAAATTGTTTTTTAGAAAATCTAACTTTCTATCAGGGTACAAATACACATAGTTGCCATATTCATTAAAATATTTAGTCCCTTTGAAAAGCTCTTTTGATTATAATTTACCTTTAAAACTATTTGGTGCCTTTTCTGGTGTTCCCATCATAAATGTTGATGAATACCTGGCTTTTGGTAATATTGGGTGAATGACTTTACTTAAAAAGTCATCTCTTTTTTATGTGCTGTTTCCCAAGACTTACTTCTCATTTCTATCTTTTTATTGGATTATAAAACTTAATGGCACCACCTATTGTACAATTATTTAAAGTATGATTATTCTCGAACTTCTTATTCAAAATTAAATTACCTTTTATTTTTAAATTATTAATTTCACTTATTTC
>CAWVSR010000120.1:0-4078 GCA_963932865.1 uncultured Kordia sp.
TAATGAACATCTACATTTTCTCCTCTTTTTACAGGTTTGCCATCATTATTTTTTTGAGTTATTTTGTAACGTAATCCTGTTGAAGTTTTTTCATACCCTTCAGAAACTTCATCAATAGTTTTATTCATTGCAATTTTAGCTTGCTCTTGAGCTTTTTTTTCAGTTTTAAAATGATCGTTGAATACTTTTGGAGCATCAAATTTTTTGGCAGCACTACCTTTTCTGATAATATTTATAGTTTCAATAATGTCATTACGAACAATTGAATCTACAATTTCTTGACCTTTTACTACATGTCCAAAAACTGAATGCTTATTATTTAGGTGTGGTGTTGCTTTGTGTGTTATGAAAAATTGGCTTCCATTTGTTTTTGGACCAGCATTTGCCATTGATAAAATACCTGGTTTATCATGTACTAAGCTTGGGTCAAATTCATCTTTAAATTTATAACCTGGGTCTCCAGTTCCCTTTCCTAATGGGCATCCACCTTGAATCATAAAGTTAGGAATTACTCTATGAAAAATAAGACTGTCGTAATATTTTTTGCCTTTGTATTTTTCTGAAACCATCGTGTTAGTTCCTTCTGCTAAAGAAATAAAATTGGCAACTGTTACAGGGGTTTTCTCATATTCAAGTTCACAGATAATTATTCCTTTGTTGGTTTTAAATTCAGCATACATTCCATCTTCTAAGTCTGGATACTGTCCGTTACATGCAGTTATAGCAAAAAATAATGATAAAAATAATAGTTTCATAATATTTGTTATTTGTTAAGTGATCTATTTAGTGATTCTTTGATTACTAATTCTTTCAATGTTACATAGCATATTATTGGTAGATTAGGTTTTATTCTTTGTCCGTCACCTCTATAACCATAAGCTAATTGTGAAGGAAAAATAAATTTAATATTTTCGCCAACCTTAATTATTTTAAGCCCTTGTCTAAGTCCTTCAATAATATTACTTTCTTGGTCAATATAATATGATTTTACTCCTATTTCATTACTATTATAAATAGTATTTCCTTCAAGATCGGTTACATAGTAATTGTATAATAATGCATCTCCATATTTAGATTTATAATTATTAGTAGAATCTTTTTTTATGTAACTATACATAAATCCTTTTTTCGAATTTAAATAGCTGTTAGTAGAGTCAACTTTTATGTATGATTTAATAATCTTGTTTTCTATCTCTAATCTTCTTTTAGTCTTTTTAGTATCAACTGAATACTCTCTAGAATTCCCAGATTTTACTGTTATTGGTTTTCTTGGTTGTGTTTTTTTACAAGATATTAAATTGATAAATAAGAATAATAGTATTAGTTTTTTCATCAGCTTAGTTCTTTTGTATATTTTGGTAAAATACTAATGAATTTATCAAGTGTTTCACTTAATGAAAGTTTGCTTGCCCCTCCGGCTGCATTTGTGTGTCCACCTCCGTTAAAGTGTTTTCTAGAGAATTCGTTTACAGAAAAATCACCTTTTGATCGAAATGAAATTTTTATTAATTTATTGTTTTGATCCTCTTTAAATATAGCAGCTAGCTTTATTCCTTGTAATGATAATGCATAATTAACAACCCCTTCTGTATCTCCTTTTTGTGCGTTGAATTCATTTTGTTCATCTTTAGATAAACTTATGTATGCAGTATTTAGTTCAGGAATAACTTTAAGATTAGTCAATGATTTTCCTAAAAGTTGAAGTCTATTATAAGAGTTACTATCATATACATTCTGATGAATTTTGGCATTATCAATACCAATATCAATCAGGTTAGCAATAACTCTATGTGTTGTACTAGTTGTTGATCGGAATCTGAATGATCCAGTATCAGTCATAATTCCAGTGTATATACAATTTGCAATATCAGTATCAATTAATTTTAATCCATCAAGAGCTTCAATGAAATGATATACCATTTGACATGTAGAGCATATAGAAGTATCGGAATATGTTATTTCTGCATAGTCATCTGGTTGTTGATGATGGTCAATCATTATAAATTTCGCGTTAGAGTTACGAAGCTCTTCTTCCATGTCTCCTGTTCTGTGCAAAGAATTGAAATCTAATGTAAATATCAAATCTGATTTACTAATAATTGAATTAGCTTTTAGCATGTTTGAGTCGTGAAGAATTATCTCTTCACTTTTCGGAAGCCATTTAAGAAAAGGAGGAAAGTCGTCAGGTACTATTACGGTTACATTTTTACCTTGTTTTTTTAAAAATAAGTATAATGCTAATGAAGAACCTATAGCATCACCATCAGGTCCTTTATGACAAGTAATTACAATATTTTCAGAGGATTGTAATAAATTTTCAGTTCTTTTTTTATATTTTGGCTCCATAATTAATGCGAATATAGTTATTCAAAAAAAAAAATACTATTTATTAATACTTAAAAAATTAATAAATAGATGGTTTTTAAAGCTTTTATTTTTAAAGAGCTTTATTTTGTTGAATAATTACTAATTTAGCTTGGAATTAAACTAAACTTTTAAAATATTTCAGAATGAAAAAAACCTACCTTTTAAAAACAATCCTTTTATTTACAGCTTCTGTTTCCTTTATATTTGCTCAAAATAATAATCAAGCTTGGCCTGAGATGGTTAAAGTAGAGTCAGGGGCTTTTATGTTTGGAGCCAATAAAAAAGATATGCAAGCTGATCCAGATGAAAAGCCTTCTCGTAAAGTTTCTGTTAATGAATTTTATATGAGTAAGTTTGAGGTTACGGTTTGGGAATGGAAAGAATATACCAAGGCAACCCGATTGAAAATGCCTAAAGAACAATCCTGGGGGTGGAATAATGATTTTCCAATCACTAATGTTACATGGGAACAAGCTGTTGAATATTGTAATTGGTTAAGTCAGAAACAAGGTTTTGATAAGGCGTATACTAAATCAGGTCCTCGATATGTTTGTAACTTTGAGGCAAACGGGTTTAGATTGCCTACAGAGGCAGAGTGGGAGTTTGCAGCACACGGAGGAAGGAAAAGTAAAGCATATAGATATGCTGGTGCTAATGATTTAGATTTAGTGTCTTGGAATGTTGAAAATAGTGAGGCAAGGCCTCACGCATATGGTTCTAAATATGCTAATGAGTTAGGTATATTTGATATGAATGGTAATGTTTGGGAATGGTGTTGGGATTTTTATGATGTAAAACATAATAAAGCTGTTAAGGATGGGATGGTCCAAGATTTAGATAATAGAGGTCCGAAAAGAGGTGAAAAACGTATTGTAAAAGGAGGTTCATGGGATAGTAAGTCTGCCTTTTGTAGAATTTCTAATAAAGTATCTACATTACCTGGTAATACATATGAATTTTATGGTTTACGTTTAGTACAAACAAAGCGTACGAAGTAATTTTTAAAATATTTAACAAAAAAAAAGAGTTGTCTTATACAGCTCTTTTTTTTGTTTCTATCCTGTTTGTCAATATCAGTAAAATAACTACTTTTGCTAAAAATTTAAAAAATAATAAAAATGGCAACGAATAGAACATTTACTATGATTAAGCCTGATGGGGTTGAAAACGGACACATCGGAGGGATTTTAGGTAAGATTAATTCTGCAGGATTCAGAATTGTAGCAATGAAGCTTACTCAAATGACTAAAAATGATGCAGAAGCGTTTTATGCTGTGCATAAAGAAAGACCTTTCTTTGGGGAGTTAGTTGAATTTATGACACGCGGACCTATTGTTGCTGCGGTTTTAGAAAAAGATAACGCTGTTGAAGACTTTAGAACCTTAATTGGAGCTACTAATCCTGCGGAGGCAGCAGAAGGAACTATAAGAAAGTTATATGCAACTTCTATAGGAGAAAATGCAGTACATGGATCTGATAGTGACGAAAATGCCTCAATTGAGGGTGATTTTCATTTTTCAGGTAGAGAAATGTTCTAAGAATTAAAAATAATCTAGGATTCTTTATATAGAGTTGATGTTATAAAAAAAACCAGTAAAATTTATTTTTACTGGTTTTTTTATATAATTTATTGAATTGAAAAAGTTTTTTAATCAAATAAATTATTTTGATTAAAGTTTATGATTAAAAAACAAAGCTTACTTTTCAGTAG